>NZ_DSDD01000063.1:0-7691 GCF_011048875.1 Rhodovulum sp. | reverse complement strand
CGCAAATCAGAAGAATACGGTTTCCCCATCCATGCCGCCTCCTTCACGGCAGTCAGTATGAATCAGAAATTGCGCCGGGTGTGAATCCCAAAGATTCAACTTGGTCGCGGTCGACTCTAGGCGTCGGATTTCGGCTTGCTGCGCAAGCCGACCCGCCGGGGGCGCTGCCCCCGGACCCCCGGGGTATTTTGGCCAAGAAGAAACACAGGGCGTTTCGCGCGCCTGGGCAGGAGATGCCGCGCTCAGTCCGCCGCGACAAGTTCTGCCACGCGGTCGCGGTGCTGCGCCGTCAGAACGGCGCGGTTCTCATCCGGGTCGTCATCGCGGATCGTTTCGGTGCGGACCCCGGGCAGCTTGGCGAAACCGTCCATGATGGCCCTGGGGCGGACGGTGGCGGGGATGGTCTGAAAGCCCGGCACCTGGCGCAGCACGTGGCTGACAGAGCGGCCGCACATCGCCTTGGGCGCGGCGCCCGACGCCTCGGCCACGCGCAGCGCCCGTTCGGCGGTTTCGGGCGAAACCTCGACGGTCTGGGTGACAACGCGAAAGGTTTCGCGCGCGTGGTAGTCGATGTAGAAATCCAGCATCGTGGGCGTGATGCCGTAGAGCAGATCGTTGCGCTCGGGCACGGTGCGGTGCCACCAGGTTCCCGCCGGGTCGAAGATCACCCGCTGGCTGGCATTGATCATCAGCGCCGAATGTGCACCGGCATCCGACCGGTTGGCGATTACCGTGAAAAGCGTGATCGAGGGCGGGCCGGGATGGCGATAGGCGGCGCGGGCCACATCCTCGTCAGGCGCCCAGACCGATTCGGCGCAGCCGGCAAGAAAGAGCAGCAGAAGAGCGGCGAGAAGGTGAAGCTTCCGCAAGGCGGATGGACGCCGTGCCGTTCGCCATTGCGCCGGAGTGGTCGATATCATCTGCGCGCTGGTCCCCGCTTCCCTGCTTCGCGCGGCAGGCTAGCGAATCGGCCCGAGGCTGTCACGCCTGCGGCCCACCGATACGTTGAAACAGCCAGGCGCCATCCTCGCGCTGCCAGCGGCGGGCGCGGCCGGTCAGGAACAGGTGGTTCAGATGCCCCACCGCCTCGACCAGGGCGAGGACATATTCGGCCGGGCCGATCTCGCGACGGTAGAGCACCGGGAAGCAGTCGCAGGCAGTGCGCGGCCGGTCGAGAATGGCGATCAGCCGGTCGAGCGCGCCATGGTGGTTGTCGATCAGTTGCGCAAGCCGCGTGGGCAGGCCGGTGAAGGGCAGCTTGTGCCCGGACAGCACCAGATGATCCTCCCGCGCATGCGTGGCGAGCCGGGCGCAGCTTTGCAGCCAGCCCGCGACGGGGTCGTTCAGCGGTTCGGTGGCATAGACCCCGAGATTGGGCGAGATCGAGGGCAGGAGCTGGTCGCCGCCGATCACGAGGTTGCAGTCCCGGCTCCAGAGGGTGACATGGTCGCGCGCATGCCCGTCGCCCAGCCGCACGTCCCAGTCGCGCCCGCCCGCGCGGATCACGTCGCCCTCGGCCATGTCGCGAAAGCCCAGCGGCATCGGCGCCACCGTGTCGGCGAAATTGAACGGGCGCTGGGTGGCGCGTTCGGCGAAAAGGGCCGGGTCCATGCCCGCGCCGCGCCAATGGGCCAGCGTCTCGGGCGCGGGGCGGTCCTGTTCGTCGAGTTGCAGCATGCGCGCGAACAGCCAGGCGACGCGACTGGTCCACAGTTCGGCGCCGTGCTCGGACTGGAACCAGCCCGCAAGACCGACATGGTCGGGATGGTGATGGGTGACGATCACGCGGGTCACCGGCCTGCCGCCGAGCGGCCCCGCCATCAGCGCCCGCCAGAGCGCGCGGGAGCGGCTCGAGGCGATTCCGGTATCGACCACGGTCCAGCCCGCGCCATCGTCCAGCGCGTAGACATTCACGTGATCCAGCGCCATCGGCAGTGGCAGGCGCATCCACAGGACGCCCTCGGCGATCCGAACCGCGCTGTCGGGAGCGGGCGGGTCGGGGAAGGGGTAGCGGACCGGGCCGCGCGTGCCGTCCATCATGCTGCCAGATCGTCGTCGGACAGCGCGTAAAGCCCCGCTGCCCCGGCCCGGGCCTGGGCCAGCAGGGCGACATGTTCGGGCAGAAGCCGCGCGACGAAGACGCGGGCAAGCGCAGTGCGCGGCCCCGCGCCCCCCTCGGCGCGGGCGGCGGCAAGATGGACATGGCCGCCCAGAACCCGCGCCCAGGCGCGCAGGAAGGGCACCGCACCAGCGAATCGGTCGGTCTGGTCCTGGGTCAGCATCCATTCGGTCGTCTCGCGCAGCGTTTCGGCCGCGGCCCAGACGTCGCCGGCAGGTTCGGGCAGAAGGGCGCGCGCGGCTTCGGCGCCCTGTTCGATTTCCTCGAGCAGCCGCCAGGCGGCCTCGCCGCCATCCGCCAGCTTGCGGCCGACCAGGTCCAGCGCCTGGATGCCGTTGGTGCCCTCATAGATCGGGGTCACGCGCACGTCGCGCAGGTATTGCGCGGCACCGGTCTGTTCGACGAAGCCCATGCCGCCATGGACCTGGACACCGGCCGAGGCGACCTCGACCCCGGTATCGGTGCCGTGGGCCTTGGCAATGGGGGTCAGGAAAGCCGCGCGGGCGGCCCAGTCGGCCTGTTCCGTGGCGTCGGCCATGTCGATCGCCACCGCGCAGGACAAGGCGATGGCGCGGGCGGCGAAGATCTCGGCCCGCATGGCGGCCAGCATCCGGCGGATATCGGCATGGCCGATGATGGCCCCGCCCTGCGGCGTCGCCCCCTGCCGCCGCTCGCGGGCATAGGCCAGTGCCTGCTGGAACGCCGCCTCGGCCACGCCGATGCCCTGCATCCCGACGCCAAGGCGGGCATTGTTCATCATGGTGAACATCGCCGCCATGCCGCGATGCGGTTCGCCCACCAGCCAGCCGGTCGCGCCGTCATAATCCATCATGGCCGTCGGGCTGCCATGCAGCCCCAGCTTATGTTCAAGGCTGACCACCCGCAGGCTGTTGCGCGCACCCGGATCGCCGCTTGCATCGGGGATGTTGCGCGGCACGAGGAACAGGCTGATGCCGCGGGTGCCGGGGGGGGCGTCGGGCAGGCGGGCAAGCACCAGATGGACGACATTGCCGATGAACTCGGAATCGGCCCAGCTGATGAAGATCTTCTGCCCGGTGATCGCGTAGGTCCCGTCGCCCTTCGGCACCGCGACCGTGCGCACCGCCCCCACATCGCTGCCCGCCTGCGGTTCGGTCAGGTTCATCGTGCCCGACCATTCGCCCGAGATCAGTTTCGGCAGGTACAGCGCCTTGAGCGCGTCGCTGGCATGATGGCTCAGCGCCTCGATCTGACCCTGGGTCAGCAGGGGCGCGATCTGAAGGGCAAGGCAGGCGCCGCTCATCATCTCGGTGACGGCCATTGCCAGCGTCTGGGGCAGGCCCATGCCGCCATGCCGGGTGGGCGCGGCCAGACCGATCCAGCCGCCTTGGGCGATGGCGCGCCAGCCCTCGGCAAAGCCGGGCGGCGTGCGGACGATGCCGTTTTCCAGCCGCGCGGGGTGCAGGTCGCCCACCCGTTGCAGGGGCGCCATGACCTCCTCGCAGAGCCTGCCTGCGCCGTCCAGGATCGCGGCGGTCAGATCCGGCGTTGCCTCGGCGAAACGCGCGGTCGCGGCAAGCTCGGGGAACCCCGCCACATGGTCGAGCAGGAAGCGGATATCGGCCACGGGGGCACGGTACGGCATGAGATCCTCCTTCTCCTCCTGCCTTGCCCCCGGGCCGGTGCGGCTGTAGCAGTCCGGCAAGGGTGTGGCAGAGGTCGCACGCAAGGTAAACGACCGCCCCGTCCCATCAAGTCCAACGCAACGTCACCGGGACCGCAGACCATGAGCGCAGAGATCCTGAAGCCCGATGCGGGCGGGCTTGCCCGCGCGGCGGCGCTGCTGGGGGCGGGCCAGCTTATAGCCTTTCCGACCGAGACGGTCTACGGGCTGGGCGCGGATGCGCGGAACGACCGGGCAGTGGCGCGGATCTTCGAGGCCAAGGGGCGGCCGCATTTCAACCCGCTGATCGTTCATCTGGCCGATGCCGCGGCCGCGGCGCGGTTCGCGGTGCTGGACGGGGCGGGCGAACAACTGGCATCGGCCTTCTGGCCCGGTGCGCTGACGCTGGTGCTGCCGCTGCGCCCGGATGCCGGGCTGTCGCCGCTGGTCAGCGCGGGCTTGCCCACCGTGGCGCTGCGGGTGCCCGATCATCCGGTGGCCCATGCCCTGCTGACGGCGTTCGGCGGTCCGGTCGCGGCACCCTCGGCCAACCGTTCGGGCAGCATAAGCCCGACGCGGGCCGCGCATGTGATCGAGGGGCTTGGCGACCGGATCGCGGCCGTGGTGGATGGCGGGGCGTGCCCGGTGGGGGTGGAATCGACGATCGTCGGCTTCGATCCCGCGCCTGTGCTGCTGCGCCCGGGCGGGCTGCCGCTGGAGGCGATCGAGGACTGCCTGGGCAGGCGGGTGGCGCCCCGCAGGGCGGACGATGCGATCACCGCGCCGGGGCAGCTTTCGTCGCATTACGCGCCGGATGCCCCCATCGCCCTCGAGGCCGCAACGCCGCCCGCGGGCGCGCTATGGCTGGGCTTCGGGCCGGACTGCGACGGGGCGGCGCTGAACCTGTCGTCCACAGGCGATCTGGTCGAAGCGGCAGCGAACCTTTTCCACGCGCTGCGCGAACTGGACGCGCGCGCCGAACCGGGCCAGCGCATCGCCGTCGCGCCGATTCCCGATCACGGCCTTGGCCGGGCGATCAACGATCGGCTGCGCCGGGCGGCGGCCCCCCGGGGATGATCACGCCCGGCCCGCTGCCGAGGACAGCATCAGCGGTTCGATCCCGAGGGTCCGAAGCGCGCGCTCCCACTTGGCGGCATCAGCAGGATCGAACACGATTTCGGGCACGGCCTCGCAGGTCAGCCAGCCATTGTCCTGTATCTCGCCCTCGAGCTGGCCCGGCCCCCAACCCGCATAGCCAAGCGCCAGCAGGGAATCGGTCGGCCCCTGCCCCTTCGCGATGTCCTCGAGGATGTCGAGCGTCGCCGTCATCCCGAACCGGCCATCGACCCGCAGCGTCGTGTCGCTGCCGGAATTGTAGTCGCCCGAATGCAGAACGAAGCCTCGGGCATGTTCGACCGGGCCGCCGAAATGCACGCGGATGTCGCGGGCGCCGGGCGCCCGCGCAATGCCAAGCTGCCTGAGCAGATCGGAAAAGGACAGCTCCGCCATGGGCTTGTTGACGATCAGCCCCATGGCGCCCTCCTCGGAATGCGCACAGAGAAAGACCACGCTTCTCTCGAAGCGGGGATCACCCATGCCGGGCATCGCGATAAGAAGCTTGCCACTGAGTTGCATGCGAACCGTCCGGACCGACCTGACCAACAGAATGTGTCGCCAGTTGCAACGGCGCAAGGCCGACGCGAGACAATTTTTTCGCGACGCTCTCTCCCGAATGTGATTTCCCGCCGCTGAACCGCCCATTATCTTCGCCGCATGGGATTTGACAGATCACTCCGTCTTGCCGCGGCGTCGGCTCTTGCGCTGGGGTTGGCGCAGGCCGCCCTGGCAGACCCCCTCGATGATGTGCTGAGCGCCGAGATCCTGCCGGGCTGGCAGACCGCGGACGGAACCTACATGGCCGGGTTGAAGCTTCGGCTTGCGCCTGGGTGGAAGACCTACTGGCGTGCACCGGGCGACTCCGGAATACCGCCGCGTTTCGACTGGACGGGGTCGGAGAACGTGGCGGAGGTTGAGGTGCATTGGCCCACTCCGCGGGTGTTTTCGTCGAACGGGCTGCGCACCATAGGCTACGAACACGAGGTTGTGCTGCCGCTGGAACTGACCCCGCGCGAGCACGGGCAGCCGCTGCAACTGGACGCGCGGGTGGAACTGGGCGTGTGTCAGGACATCTGCCTTCCGATCGAACTGCACCTTTCGGGTCTGTTGCCTGCCGAGGGCCGAGGCGAGTCGATCCGCGCGGCGCTGGCTGCGCAGCCCGAGAGTGCGCGTGCGGCACGGGTCGGCAGCGTGGCCTGTACGGTGGAGGCGATTCCCGACGGTCTGCGTCTGACCGCCGAGATCGAGGTCGCCCCCCTGGGGCGCAACGAAACGGCGGTCTTCGAGCTGTCGGACAGTTCGATCTGGGTTTCCGAGGCGTTCATTGCGCGACAAGGCGGGCGGCTTGTGGCGCGCTCGGACCTTGTGCCAGCGACCGGTGCGCCCTTCGCGCTGGACCGTTCCGACCTGCGAATCACGCTGCTTGGTGAGGATCGGGCAATCGACATCCGCGGCTGCGCAGGGCGCTGACCGCCCCCGCCAAGGACATCGCAATCTTGCGGGCAGGAATCCTTCAGGAATTCTGCGTCTGGCCCGGGCTATGCCCTCCGGCTCGCACCATTGCGCGAGCAGCAAGCGCGTAAGCCACCACCAGGACCATGGCTCCACCGCCAAGGAAGAGCAGCAACGCCGCCGTCATCGGCCGGTCGGCCAGCATCGGCAACGCCGCGGCCAGCGGCCCGGGGAGTGCACCCGTCACAAGCACCGGACCTGCCGTTGCCACGAAAAGCGCCGCAAGCCCCAGCGCGGCCGACGCCGTTGTCCGCGCCACGGCTCGCGCCCGACCGCCACGCGAATGCCCGCGAAGTGCATGACGCAACGCGCGGATCTGCCGGCTGACATCCTGCTGCACCGCCAGAAGCGCCGGCACCACCAGAAGCACCAAGAGCATCCCGAAGCCCAGCCCGTAGACCAGCGTGATGACCGTCGGCTTCAGGAACTGCGCCTGTTGCGACCTCTCGAACAACAGCGGCATCAGCCCCAGCACGGTCGTCAGGGTGGTCAGCAGCACCGGCCGCAGCCGGTCGGCGGTCGCATCCACGATCGCGGGGATCAGGCCGCGCGAGCGGGCGTAATCGTCCACCGTGCTGACCAGCACGATCGAATCGTTGATGATGATGCCGACCATCCCGATCAGCCCGACCACCGTGAACATCGACATCGGCACATCCCAGGCCATGTGGCCATAGATCGTGCCCACCAGCCCGAACGGGATGATCGCCATCACCACCACCGGCCGCGACCAGCTTGCGAAGATCCAGGCCAACGTCAGGTAGATGCCGATCAGCCCCAGCCCCAGCCCCAGCCGGGCATCGGCCATGAAGTCCCGTTCCTGCTCGGACAGGCCCGCCAGGCGCCAGGCGACGCCCAGATCGCTTTCGATCCGGGGCAGGACCACCTGTTCCAGCTCGCGCATGATTTCTTCGGCGCGGGCGGGATCGTCCTCGGACAGATCGCCCGTGACCGAGACCACGCGCAGCCCGTTCTCGCGCCGCACGGTCGAAAACCCGGTGCTGCGCTTGACCGAAACGATATCGGCCAGCGGCAGGTAGTCGCCCGAGGGCGCGCGCAGAAGCGTGCGCTCCAGGAAATCCGCCGTCAACTCGCGCGCGGGCAGTTCCACCCGGATCGCCGCCGAACGCGGCCCGTCGGGATAGGTCGCGGCCTCGATCCCGTTCAGCCGGTGACGCAGCACCCGGCCCAGTTCCTCGATGGTGAAGCCCAGCGCAGCCCCCTGCGCGGTCAGGTCGAGCAGCAATTCCTCCTTGTCATAGGCCATGCTGTCCTCGACCGCCGAAACCTCGCCATACTGGG
>NZ_DSDD01000225.1:0-7725 GCF_011048875.1 Rhodovulum sp. | reverse complement strand
CGGTACAGGGGTCATAGGTCGTCAGGGCTGTCCCGGTCGCGTCGAAACTGAAGCGGAACGTGGCGGCCTGGCTGTCGTCCATGGCCGAAAGCGTCAGCAGAATGGCCAGAAGGCCGGCAAGAAGTGGTTTCATTTCAAAAGATCCTCGCCACCCGAAATAACAGGACGGCGCCCGGTGAAGCGGGGCCACGACCGGGCGCCGTCAATACTCGTTAACGCAGAAACCCCGAAATATATAGCTGAATTCGAACGAACAAATGCAACTCAAAGGCGAGCTGGACGATCATTTGCCCGTGTCCTGCGCAACCGTGCCCCCAGCGGCAGAAGCGCGGCGGCAAGAAGCAGGTTCAGGGCGCCTGGCGGGGCGGGGGCGGGCACAATGTCGATCCGCGCGACATTGGCGAGCGTGAATTCCGTCGTGGGGCCCCACCAGAAATAATTCTCGCCGCCATGGGTCACGATATCGCTGATCCGCGCATCGTCGAAGGTCGCGAACCGGCCGGTGCCGGTGGCCGGTTCGAACTCCCAGGCTGCGGCATAGCCCCAGGGCATCGCGGTCTCGAAACGCTCGCGCGCGCCGTTTCCGGTCCGCTTCCAGGCGTTATAGGCCGCAGGCAGGGCATTGCCCGCCAGCAGGCCGCCGTCGAGATCGCACAGGAACCCCGAGACGCAGGAGGCTTTCCTGTAGCCCTCTGCCGCGTGATCCGGCCCCGGGTGATCGGAGAATTCGATCTCGACCCGGCCCTTCTGGCCGATGGCGGCGCGCAGGGGTGGATCGCGGCGGTGATGGCGGCATGGTCCGGGGAACCGGTCGGCACGAGATGGCCGGCCGACAGGTTCTCGAGCTGTTCGAAGCTGACCGAGCTGTCGATCACGTCGAAGCTGTAGCGGACGGAGGCAGCCTGGGATGCGGTGGCGATGGAGCCGGCGAGAAGCCCGGAAATGACGAATCGCATGGATACCCTGCTGAAATGAACTGACGTAGGGTCATCCTGTCAGGCAACATGCTGCAATGGCGACATGGTTTGCCCGGGGCCGAACGGCCCGAGCGTAATCTTGCCGCCCGCCCTCCGGTCGATTGGCAACTTGCCGCCGTCACGCGGGTTGCGCCCGTTCCCAGCCCTTGCGGCGGAAGCGCATGAAATAATGCTCCAGCGTGCGGAAGCTGATTTCCGAGATCAGGATGGCCAGCGCGTAATAGAGAATCAGAATCCAGCCCCAGCCGGTCCATCCCAGAAGCTCGAACGCCTTCATGACCACCGCCAGCGCGAACAGGTGGTAGAGATAGATGCCATAGCTGATCTGGCCGATCCGGGCGATGGGCCCAAGGCGCATCAGCCGTGCCATGCCGTTATCCTCGCGCACGACCAGGCTGACCAGCATCATGCACATCAGTCCATGCACCACCATGTTGGGTCAGCCGCGCAGGATCTGCGGCAGGGCGGCATAGGCCAGGCAGAGCAGCCCCAGCCACAGCCAGGGCGCGGGGCGGAATCCGGTCAGCCGGGACAGCAGGGCGAAGCCCGCGGGCGCATGCAGCACGATCGCCACGAGCGAACCCATCAGGATCGGCGCATAGGTGGGCCCGTCCATCCCGAAGGAGAGCGGCCCGACCGCGACCGCGGTGATCCCGACGAGGTCGAACAGATCGAGCTGGATCGCGAAATTCCAGCCGATCAGCCCGATCAGCACCGGCACGATCCAGCGCCTGGACACCAGCAGCAGGAGCGCGGGCCAGATCAGGTAATATTGTTCCTCGACCGCCAGCGACCAGGTCGGATCGAGAAAGCCGATATTCCGCCCGTCGATGAAATTCGCCATGAAGAGAAAGTAATAGGGCAGAATGTCGAGATTCCGGAAATCGCCCTTGATGCCGATCTCGCAGACTGCTGCCACGGTCACCACGAAGAAGTAGATCGGCACGATGCGCAGGATCCGGCGCCAGTAGAACCCGCGCAGGCTGAACCGGCCGTCGCGACCCTCCTCGCGCAGCAGAAGCGTCGTGATCAGGAAGCCCGAGAGCACGAAGAAGAAATCCACCCCGGTATGGCCGCGGGAAAAGAACAGCGGATCGAACCCGTGCCAGATCGGGACGTGATGCCAGATCACCAGGCTGATGCACAGGAAGCGCAGCCCGTCGAGGCTGCCGAAATGCCGGGTAGCGAGATAGGCCGCATGCCGGTCTTGGTCCGGAGAAGAAACGTTCACTCGGCCGCCTCGATCCGGTCCACCATGCGCAGCACCTCGTCCGGATCGACATGGAAGCTGGTCTCGTCCTTGGTGCCGATCACGGTGCCATAGCGCATGCCGAGCAGCCGGAGCCATTCGTGATGCGGATTGTAGAACCGTTCGGGCGGTTGCAGCACCAGCATCGCCCCGCCCTCGGCCAGCATGTAGACCCCATGCGCGGCCTGGCTGCCCTCGATCGTGATGATCATCCGGGCATCGAGCAGATCGTCCAGCAGCCGGGCCGGGTCCGAGCCGGGCGTGACCACGCGGATGCCGGCGGCCTGCATTGCGGCCTCGAAGGCTGCGGCATTCGACATGGTCCGCGGGCTGCCCATCTGGCCACGAGTCAGATAGACGATCTGCCCGCCCGGACGGCCCGGATGGGCGGCGCGCAGCTTTTGGCGCAGCTGCCGGATGCGCTGGTCCTTCTCGTGGTGGAAGCTCAGGTCGCGATAGACGGTCAGATCGCCGATCCGGGCGAAATCCAGCGTCTCCCAGCGCTGGTCGAAGGCCGCCTCGTAGAGATGGCGGTCCGGCCAGTTGGGCCGGGTCAGGGCGAAGGGCTGCACCCGGTTGCGTATCCAGTCATAAAGCGGGCAGTCGTCCCGCAGCCAGTGGCCGAAATACTTCACGCCTTGCTCGCTGCTGACTATCTCGGCCCGGTCCAGTTCGCGCAGCGGACCGCCGAGCGCCTTGAGCGGCGATCGCGCGCCGAAATAGAGCGTGCGCTCGCGGGTCAGGATCCATCCCCCCGCGATGACGGCCGGACCCAGCCGGTAGCGCTCCAGCGGCCCTTCGAGAAAGCGGGTGGCCGTCAGCTTGGCGACCTCGTCATAGATCGAGCGGCGAAAGCCACAGGCGCGCACCCGCTCGAGCTGGTCGGGTTCGAACAGCGCGGGCCGGCATTCGCATATCCCGGGCGTGTTGAGGATTTCGGGCGCGGGCAGGCTGTCGAAGGCTGTGCCGCGGGCCAGCTTTGCGTGCAGCACCCGGGCCAGCAGCCGCGTCCGCATGCCCGGCGCACCGGTCATCAGCGCAGGGGATGGCAGGGGCATCGGGGCCATTCTGTCGGTTTCCGCCATACCAGAGCCTATTTCAGATACCGCACCAGCTTGTCGTCCATGCGCCGTTGCGCCCCCCGCCCGAGGCCCGGAAGACCCAGCCGGTTGGCGATCGACACGGCCAGCGGATCGGCCAGCCCGTAGCGTCCGATCCGGGTGGCCCAGATCGCCCGCCTGTTCTGCACCGCCAGCGCCAGCCTTTCCAGGCGGCCCGGGGTGTTGCCGGATGGCCGCTCGGGGCGTAGCCCGTTTCGGTCAGCAGCGCGCCGATCCTGTATTCCACGAGCCCGATCTCGCGCGGGGTCTGCATGCGCTTCCATTGCTCCACCAAACTTGTATCGGGTTTCGAATAGGTGCTGTTCGCGTCATAGGCCAGAATCCGCGGATCGAAGGACAGCCCGCAAAAGGCGCAGACCTGCCGCAGGACGGTCTCGGTGTCCCGGATGAGACGCTCGTATCTGATCTCGAACACCTGGTCCGGGCGCAGATGGTCGCGAACGGCCTGCCAGCCGCGTTCGGTGTCTCGGGCCGGTCCCAGACCGACCGCGCATAGCGCAGGTAGCGTGGCGCATCGAGATAGGAATAGCGCGCGGGAAAGCCCCATTCCCCGGTCGGGCCGATATCGGCGTGATGCAGCGTGACCTGCGAGCCCGGGCAGGAGGCGGCGATATGGCCGTCGATCCTGCGCGCCCAGCGAGGATCGGATTCCACCGAGAAGACCCGCTTGCCCGGCTGTTCGGCGGCAAACAGGGTCGATCCGCCCGAGCCGTATTCGAGGATCGCCCTGGCCTGCCGGTATTCCCCGCAAACCAGATCGGCCACGGGCCGGGTAAATGTCATCCGCGGACGGTCCGGGCATGTCGGCTGGGCGGCCACTCCCGATCCCCTCATCCGGTGCAAAACATCGGCATGACGACAGTTTAGCCATCTGCGCTCACCTGTCGAGTGTTCTCGAGCCAAGATTGTACCATGAGAACGCACCAGAGCTGCGCGCCCCAGTTGAAATGTTCCGAGAGATGCTGTTGCCACATCCGTCCGATCAGATCGGCGTCGAAATGGCCCTCGCGCCGCAGCCGTGCCGGTTCGAGAAGCGCGGCGGCCCAGTCCTTCAGCCCGCCGCGCAGCCAGATCCCGATCGGCACCTCGAAGCCCATCTTCGGCCGTTCAATCAGCTCTGGCGGCACATGGCGATACAGCACCTGGCGCAGCGCCCATTTCGTGACGCCGTCGCGCAGCTTCTGGTCCTCGGGCAGCGCCCAGGCGAATTCCACCACCCGGGGGTCCAGCAGCGGCGCCCGGCTTTCCAGCGCCACCGCCATGCTCGCGCGGTCGACCTTGACCAGGATGTCGTCCACCATGTAGCCCAGCATGTCGAGCTGCATCATCCGCTCGATATCGCCCAAGCCCCCGCGCGGCGGCAGATGCGCGTCCAGAAGCGAGGTCGGATGGCTTGCCCCCGGCACCGCGGCCTCGGGGAAGCGCCAGACCGAGACCATGGTGCGGTGCAGGCTGTCCAGATCGGGTTGCCGGGCATAATTGGCCAGCCGGTGCAGGCGCTGGCCGATCGGTTCCTTGCCCTGGGGCGTGGGGATCAGCGGCACCAGTGCCCGGGTGATCAGCCCCGCCGGGATCGCCCGGAGCGCGCTGCCGCCGGCCCGGCGCAGTGGCGCGGGCAGGGCGGCAAGCCGGGCCCGCAGCCGAGCGGCGTCCCGGTACCGGCCATAGCCGCAGAACAACTCGTCCCCGCCATCGCCCGACAGCGAGACGGTGACATGGCTTCGGGCCAGTTTCGAGACAAGATAGGTCGGGATCTGCGAACTGTCGGCGAAGGGCTCGTCATACATCCGCGGCAACAGCGGCACGACATCGCGCAGGTCCTGGTCCGAAACATAGAGATCGGTATGCCGGGTGCCCAGATGGGCCGCCACCGCACGGGCGAATTCCGCCTCGTTGTAGCGCGCCTCGTGAAAGCCGATTGAAAAGGTATGCACCGGCCGGTCCGACTGGCGCTGCATCAGCGCCACCACGGTCGAGCTGTCGATCCCCCCCGAAAGGAACGCACCGAGCGGCACGTCCGACATCATCTGCTGGCCCACCGCGTCCATCAGCAGCGCCTCGAGCCGGTCGACCGCGTCCCGGTCGGACATCCGCGGCGGCTTGGGCGCTGCGGCAATGGCGGCGCCGTCCCAATAGGTTTCGCGCGTCATCGCGCCGGTGGACGCCGTGATCGTCACGATCTCGCCGGGCCGGACCTTGGCGATGCCGTCGTGGATCGACCGGTCCTCGCCGACATGGCCGTGGCGCAGCACCTCGACCAGGGCATTGCGCGCGATCCGTCCCTCGAAGGCGGGATGGGCGCGCAGCGCCTTCAGCTCGGATCCGAACATCAGGCTGCGCCCCGGGCCCTGTCCCTGCCAGCCGTAATAGAGCGGCTTTTCCCCCATCCGGTCGCGGACAAGCGTCAGGCTGCGGCTTTCGCGGTCCCACAGGCCAAGGGCGAACATGCCTATGGCGCGTTCGAGCGTGGCGCGCAGCCCCCAGGCGTCAATGCCCGCCAGCAGGGTCTCGGTATCCGAACTGCCGTGCCAGCGCGGCGCCCTGCCAGACTCTTCAAGCGCCCGGCGCAGCGCCTGGTGATTGTAGATCTCGCCGTTGAAGCTCAGCACATACCGCCCCGAGGGCGACAGCATCGGCTGATGGCCTGCGGGGCTTAGATCGACGATCGCAAGCCGCACATGCCCGAGCACCGCGCCCGCCTCGGGATCGGCCCAATGCCCCCGGCTGTCCGGGCCGCGATGGGCGATCGCGGCCATCATGGCCCGGATTGCCGGTTCGGGGGCAGGCCCCTGGCCTGGGGTGCAGAGAAATCCGGCAATGCCGCACATCAGGCAGAATCCGTGTAGGGGGCGGGGCGTATCGCGGTCCCGCCTCTAGCTGCGAAAAGCGTTCCCATTCGGGCAGCTTCCTGACGAATGTCGAACTCGGCGCGCACCTTCTCGCGCCCCCGCGCGCCCATCGCCCGGCGCAGCGCCGGATCGTCGGCAAGCCGTCCGATCCGTTCGGCCAGCGCGACCGCGTCTCCGGGTGGGACCAGAAAGCCCGACACACCCTCCTCGACAAGATCGCCCACCCCGGCCACCTGGGTACAGATTACCGGCCGGGCCGCGGCCAGCGCCTCCATCAGCACCACGGGCAGGCCCTCGGCAAAGCTGGGCAGCACGAAGATATCTGACGCGGCCAGCGCTGCGGCCACCCCGTCCTGACTCTGGAACCCGGCAAAGGTGACAGCCCCTCCCAGAGGCGCGGCCTGGCGTTCCAGATGCGCCCGGTCATCGCCATCGCCGATCAGCGTCAGGTGCAGGCTGGGCCGGGTCCTGCGCGCCTCGGCAAAGGCCTCGATCAGAACGCGCAGCCCCTTGATCGGCGTCAGCCGCCCGACAAAGACCAGATGCGTGCCCGGAGGGCGCGGCGGGTCAGGGCGGTCATAGCGTTCGGGCAGGACACCACAATGGACGATATGGATCTTCGGCCAATGGGCGGGGTCTGAGAAATACATCGCCTGGCTGCGGGCGAAATGGCTGATGCAGACCACAAAGGCCGCCCGCGCGGTCTTTTCCCTGAGTTGCCATTTCTCGGGCTCGTAAAGCTCGGCCGGGCCGTGCAGCGTGTAGCTGAAGGGAATCCCCGACAAGGCCGAGGTCAGCATCGCCACATTGGCGGAGGCATCGGCGAAATGATTGTGCAGATGCCCGATCCCCCGCGCCCTGAGCCGGCGCGCCAGGATCATCGCCTCGGCGAGGTAGAAGACCTGTCTTAGACTGCCCCGCAGCCCGGGCAGCGCGGTGCGCCAGGCCAGCCCCAGCGCCCGGACAAGCCGCCCGGGCGCCGCCAGCGCCGCCACGAGCGCCCTGAAAAGGGTGACCGGGTTCAGGCCCGCCGCGACCACATAGAAGGTCGTGGACAGCGCCTCCTCCTCTTCGGGCCCGATCAGATGGATCGCATCCGGCCGGCGCATCGAGCAGGTCTCGACCTCGAAACCCAGCGCCCTCAGTGCCGTCACCTCGCGCAGGATAAAGGTGTGGGACGCGGCCGGGTAGAGCGATGTCAAATAGGCAAGGCGCGGCAAATCGGGCACGGGAACGGCTCTTTTCAAAGGCACTTGCCTTATGTCGAAACCGTCCCCGTGAGTAAAGCCGCTTGCCCCTGCCCTGCGCCGGGCTCAGGGCGCTTCCCAGGCCCCCCGCGACGGGTAGACCGGCCGCAGCTTGCCGCTGATGTCCTCGATGGCCGTCGGCCCCGTAAGCGCGGCCCCCAGCGCGGCAGAGCCTGCTAGCGGCGCACGCGCGCGGGCGGCCGTGGTCGGGGTTGCGAACTCGGTGCGCAGAAGCCGGGTCACATAGCCTTTCCAGCCGATATTGCGCGGCGTGAAAAGCTG
>NZ_DSDD01000067.1:0-7743 GCF_011048875.1 Rhodovulum sp. | reverse complement strand
GTGACATGCACGGCCTTCACCGTGCCGTCGCGCTCGGCATGCAGGCCTGTCTCCATCTTCATCGCCTCGATGGTCAGCAGCAGGTCGCCCGTCTTGACCTTCTGCCCGGCGCTGACCGCGACGGTCGCGATCGCCCCCGGCATCGGCGCGCCGACATGGGCGGGGTTGCCGAGTTCCACCTTGGGCCGCCTGGCCACCGTGGCCTTGGCCTTGCGGTCGGGCACGCGGATCACGCGGGGCTGGCCGTTCAGCTCGAAGAAGACGCGCACGTCGCCCTCTTCGGTGGTCTCGCCGATGGCCGACAGCCGGATCTCCAGCGTCTTGCCGGGGTCGATCTCGGCGGTGATCTCCTCGCCCGGCTCCATCCCGTAGAAGAAGGTGCGCGTGGGCAGGGTGCGGACCGGGCCATACATCTGGTGCCGCGCCGTGTAGTCGGTGAAGACCTTGGGATACATCAGGTATCCGTTCAGGTCCTCGTCGTCGAAGTCGAGATCCTCGAACTGTGCCTTCAGGTCGGCGCGCAGCTTGTCCAGATCGGCGGGCGGCACCTTGGCGCCGGGCCGCTCGGTCAGGGGTTTCTCGCCCTTCAGCACCTTGCGGACGATGGCTTCGGGAAACCCGCCGGGCGGCTGGCCCAGGTTGCCGCGCAGCATGTCGATGACGGAATCGGGAAACGCCACGTCGCGCGACGGGTTCTCGACATCGGCCCGCGTCAGCCCCTGGCTGACCATCATCAGCGCCATGTCGCCCACCACCTTGGAACTGGGCGTCACCTTGACGATGTCGCCGAACATCTGGTTCACGTCGGCATAGGTCCTGGCGACCTCGGGCCAGCGATCCTCGAGCCCCAGGCTGCGCGCCTGCGCCTTGAGGTTGGTGAACTGCCCGCCCGGCATCTCGTGCAGATAGACCTCTGACGCCGGCACCTGCATGCCGGATTCGAAGGCGGCGTATTGCGTGCGCACCTGCCCCCAGTAGTCGGAAATCTCGCGCACCGCCTCGATGTCGATGCCGGTATCGCGCGGCGTGTTGCGCAACGCCTCGACGATCGAGCCCAGGCAGGGCTGCGAGGTGCCGCCCGAGAACGCGTCCATCGCCGCATCCACGGCGTCCACGCCCGCCTCGGCCGCGGCCAGGATCGTGGCGCCCGCGATCCCGCTGGTGTCATGGGTGTGGAAGTGGATCGGCAGGCCCACCTCGTCCTTCAGCGCCTTGAACAGCACACTGGCCGCGGCGGGTTTCAACAGCCCCGCCATGTCCTTCAGCCCCAGGATATGACAGCCCGCCGCCTTCAGCGCCTTGGCCATCTCGACGTAATATGTCAGGTCGTATTTCGCCCGGTCCGGGTCGAGGATGTCGCCGGTATAGCAGATCGCGCCTTCCAGCACCTTGCCGCTGTCCAGCACCGCATCCATCGCCACGCGCATGTTCTCGACCCAGTTCAGGCTGTCGAACACGCGGAACACGTCCACGCCCGTCGCAGCCACCTGCCTGACAAAGCCCTGCACCACGTTGTCGGGATAGGTCGTGTAGCCCACCCCGTTCGCGCCCCGCAGCAGCATCTGCGTCATCAGGTTCGGCATCCGCGCGCGGATGTCCCGCAGCCGCTGCCAGGGGCATTCCTGAAGGAAGCGATAGGCCACGTCGAATGTGGCCCCGCCCCAGCATTCCACGCTGAACAGCTGCGGCAGGTTGTGGGCATAGGCGGGTGCGACGCGGATCATGTCGATCGACCGCATCCGGGTTGCCAGGAGCGACTGGTGCCCGTCCCGCATTGTCGTGTCGGTCAGCAGAAGCCCTTTCTGCTCGGCCATCCAGTCGGCCACCGCCTGCGGGCCGAACTCGTCGAGGATCTGCCGCATGCCGGGGGCGCAACTGTCGCGCCGGTTCTTGGGCGGGCGGGGGGGGCGGACCTCGGCGGGCGGGCGCGGGCGGCCCTCGGTCTCGGGGTTCCCGTTGACCGTGACATCGGCGATGAAGGTCAGGATCCGCGTCGCCCGGTCGCGCCGCTTCTCGAACTGGAACAGCTCCGGCGTCTCGTCGATGAACTTGGTGTGGTATTCGTTGTTCAGGAAGGTCGGGTGCTTCAGCAGGTTCTCGACGAAGGCGATGTTCGTGCTGACGCCGCGTATCCGGAACTCGCGCAGGGCGCGGTCCATCCGGGCAATCGCCGCCTCGGGGGTGGGGGCCCAGGCGGTGACCTTTTCCAAGAGCGAATCGTAATAGCGCGTGATGACCGCGCCGGAATAGGCGGTGCCGCCGTCCAGCCGGATGCCCATGCCCGTCGCACCCCGATAGGCGGTGATCCGGCCGTAATCGGGGATGAAGTTGTTCAGCGGATCCTCGGTCGTGATCCGGCATTGCAGCGCGTGGCCGGTCAGTTCCACGTCATACTGGCTGGCGATCCCGGTGGCCTCGACCAGGCTCTTGCCCTCGGCGATCAGGATCTGCGCGCGCACGATGTCTATGCCGGTCACCTCTTCGGTGACGGTGTGTTCGACCTGGATGCGGGGGTTGACCTCGATGAAGTAGAACTCGCCCGATTCCATGTCCATCAGGAACTCGACGGTGCCCGCGCATTCGTAGTCCACGGCTTCCGCGATCTTCTTGCCCAGATTGCACAGGTATTCGCGCTGGGTGGGGGACAGGTAGGGGGCGGGGGCGCGTTCGACGACCTTCTGGTTGCGCCGCTGCACCGAACAGTCGCGCTCCCACAGGTGATAGATGTTGCCGTGCTGGTCGCCGAGTATCTGCACCTCGACATGGCGGGCGCGCAGGATCATCTTTTCCAGATAGCCCTCGCCGTTGCCGAAGGCGGCCTCGGCCTCGCGCCGTCCCTCGCGCACCTTCTCCTCCAGCTCGTCCGGGCCGTTGATCGGGCGCATCCCCCGCCCGCCGCCGCCCCAGCTGGCCTTGAGCATCAGCGGATAGCCGATCTCGGCGGCCTCGGCACGGATCGCGTCCATGTCCTCGCCCAGCACCTCGGTCGCGGGGATCACCGGCACGCCCGCGGCGATTGCCACCGTGCGCGCGGACGCCTTGTCGCCCAGCGCGCGCATGGTTTCGGCCTTGGGCCCGATGAAGGCGATGCCCGCCGCGTCGCAGGCATCGACAAAGGCCGGGTTCTCGGACAGCAGGCCATAGCCCGGGTGGATCGCGTCGGCGCCGCACATCTTCGCCACGCGGATGATCTCGTCGATCGCCAGATAGGCCTGCACGGGGCCCAGCCCCTCGCCGATCTTGTAGGCCTCGTCCGCCTTGAAGCGGTGCAGCCCCAGCTTGTCCTCCTCGGCATAGACGGCGACCGTGCGCTTGCCCATCTCATTGGCGGCACGCATGACGCGGATGGCGATTTCACCGCGGTTCGCGACGAGGATTTTCTTGAATTCGGTCAAGGGCAGGGCCTCCTTCGGGATGTCCTTGCTGCGCATGCGAGACGCGCGCCTGTGCTATCGGTATACGGTCGTGCGCCGGGCTGACAAGTGGAAGCTTGGTCTAGGGCTGCCGTGTTCGCGGCGAGGCTTTGGATTGCGCGCGCCACGAAACTCGGGGACTGGCCCGCTTGGGACAATCTCGCAGGGTCTTTCAGGAACATTATGCGAACTCGCCTTTCCCTTCCTTCATCCGCGCGCTAGGATGGCAGGATGGATTCTATCGACGACACCAACGCCTTCGAGGCCGCCGCCCGGACGACGCTCAGTCAGCGCGCGCTGGCGGCGCGGCCTGCGCCCTATCTGGATGGCCTGAACCCTGCGCAACGGCAGGCGGTGGAAACGCTGGACGGTCCCGTGCTGATGCTGGCGGGCGCGGGCACCGGCAAGACCCGCGCGCTGACCGCCCGGATCGCGCATCTGCTGAACACGGGCGCCGCCCGACCGAACGAGATCCTCGCCGTGACCTTCACCAACAAGGCCGCGCGCGAGATGAAGGATCGGGTGGGCCGACTGATGGGCCACGCGGTCGAGGGCATGCCCTGGCTCGGCACCTTCCACGCGATCTGCGTCAAACTGCTGCGCCGCCATGCCGAACTGGCGGGGCTGAAATCGAATTTCACCATCCTCGACACCGACGATCAGGTGCGCTTGCTCAAACAGCTGATCGGCGCGGCCAATATCGACGAGAAACGCTGGCCCGCCCGGCAACTGGCCGGGATCATCGACCACTGGAAGAACCGCGCCTGGACCCCGGACAACGTCCCCGCCGCCGAGGCCGCTGCCTTCAACACCCGCGGGGTCGAACTTTACGCCGCCTATCAGGACCGCCTGAAGACCCTGAACGCCACCGATTTCGGCGACCTCTTGCTGCACATGGTCACGATCTTCCAGGCCCATCCGGACGTGCTGGACCAGTACCGCCGCTGGTTCCGCTTCATCCTGGTGGACGAGTATCAGGACACCAACGTCGCTCAATACCTTTGGCTGCGGCTGCTGGCCGGGGGGCACAAGAACATCTGCTGCGTGGGCGACGACGACCAGTCGATCTATGGCTGGCGCGGCGCCGAAGTGGGCAACATCCTGCGCTTCGAAAAGGATTTTCCGGGCGCGCAGGTGATCCGGCTGGAACAGAACTACCGCTCGACCCCGCATATCCTCGCCGCCGCCTCCGGCCTGATCGCCGCCAACAAGGGCCGTCTGGGCAAGACGCTCTGGACCGAGGCAGACGGGGGCGAAAAGGTCCGCCTGATCGGCCATTGGGACGGCGAGGAAGAGGCGCGCTGGATCGGCGAGGAGGCCGAGGCGATGACCCGCGGCACCCGCGGATTGCGCCCCTTCTCGCTGGACGACATGGCGATCCTCGTCCGCGCCTCGCACCAGATGCGCGCCTTCGAGGACCGGTTCCTGACGATCGGGCTGCCCTATCGCGTCATCGGCGGCCCGCGCTTCTACGAGCGGATGGAGATCCGCGACGCGATGGCCTATTTCCGCCTCGCCGTCAGCCCCGCGGACGATCTGGCGTTCGAGCGGATCGTGAACACGCCGAAACGCGGCCTCGGCGACAAGACGCAGCAGGCGATCCAGCAGATGGCGCGCTCGAACGGCGTCCCGCTGGTCGAGGGCGCGCGGCTCTTGCTGGAAACCGGCGGCTTGGGCGGCAAGGGCGCAGCCGCGCTGAAGACGCTGTTGCAGGGCATCGGCCGCTGGCACGGCGCCGCGCTGGACGCCCGCGTGAACCATGTCGAACTGGCCGAGACCATCCTCGACGAGTCGGGCTATACCGCGCACTGGCAGAACGACAAGACGCCCGAGGCGCCGGGGCGGCTGGAAAACCTCAAGGAACTCGTCAAGGCGCTGGAGGAATTCGAGAACCTGCAGGGCTTTCTCGAACATGTCGCCCTCATCATGGACAACGAGACCGAAGAGGGCGGGGCCAAGATCACCATAATGACGCTGCACGCCGCCAAGGGGCTGGAATTCCCCGTGGTCTTCCTGCCCGGCTGGGAGGACGGGCTGTTCCCCAGCCAGCGCGCGATGGATGAAAGCGGGCTCAAGGGGCTGGAGGAGGAGCGCAGGCTGGCCTATGTCGGCCTCACCCGGGCCGAGGAGGTCTGCACCATCTCCTTTGCCGCGAACCGCCGCGTCTACGGGCAATGGCAGTCACAACTGCCCTCGCGCTTCATCGACGAGCTGCCCGAGGCCCATGTCGAGGTGCTGACGCCCCCCGGCCTTTATGGCGGCGGCGCGGCGCCTCTGCGCTCCACCATCGAAGAAGCCGCCAGCCGCGCCGATGTCTACGCCTCGCCCGGCTGGAAGCGGTTGCAGGCGCGCAGCAGCCAGCGCCCCGTCGGCCAGCCGCGCGAAAGCCGCGGCCTCGTGATCGACGCCGAGGCGGTGGCCGCCCATGCCATTGGCGACCGCGTCTTTCACCAGAAGTTCGGCTATGGCACGGTGACGGGGATCGAGGGCGACAAGCTGGACATCACCTTCGACAAGGCCGACGAGAAGAAGGTCGTCGCGCGCTTCGTCGTCGCCGCCGGGGCCGCGGACGACGTGCCGTTCTAGGCCACGCGAACGCCCCGGATTTGCCGAAAATCCAAGCGAAAAAGCGTTTCCCGGCAAGAATCGGGTTAACGCTTTGTTCGCCGTCGCGGGCGAGATTCCGGAGGCAAGGACTCCGAAGTCATGGTCACTTTCAACGCCATAGACAATGAATTCGCTGCCGCGACTGGCAGCAATGTCGACAGCAATGCCGGCGGCCCGGGCACGTCGACCTTCGACTACCCGCCCAATGCGACCAAGGACCTTGTCATCACCTCCAAGCCGGACGACCCGGATCCCTACAGGTTCCAGGTCGACGATGTCTACGAACTCAGCTTTGGTGGCATGGGCGGCAGTACCACCATCGTGGAGGCCAGGGTCATCCGCTCCGACGAGATTTCGTTCGCCTCGGGCCATGCAGTCGTCTTCGAAGGCACCAATCAGAACGGCGATGTCGTTCAGGTCGTCTGGTCGCCGGGATTCGACCTGGAGCAATGGTATTGGGATCATTTCGACGGTGAGCAGAGCCCGGGATTCTACGTTTACGATCTCGATCCGGATACGGAATTCTCCGCGCCGGTCATGTGTTTCGAGGCCGAGACGCTGATCGCCACCCCGCGCGGCCCGGTTCGCGCGGCCAGCCTCGCGCCCGGAATGATGGTTGAAACGGTGGATCACGGGCCGCAGATGTTGCTCTGGGTCGGGCAAAGCGTGACACGGGGCACCGGGGTGATGGCACCGGTGGTGTTTCCGCCCGGGGCGCTTGGCAACGATCGGCCGCTGGTGCTGTCGCAGCAGCATCGCGTGATGCATGGCTCGGCGATGGCGGCGCTTCTGTTTGCCACCCCCGAAGTGCTCATCCCTGCGCGCGCTTTCGCCATCGCCGGGATCGGTGGCGCCGCCATCGCCGAGCGGCCCGTGGTGCGTTATGTCCATCTGCTGTTCGAACGGCACGAACTGGTGCAGGCCGAGGGGGTAGTCTGCGAGAGCCTCTATCTGGGCGATGTCGCCCGCCGCGCCCTGGATGCCGAGGCGCGCGACGAGATCGCCACCCATTTTCCCGAACTCGATTTCACCCTCGATGGCGACGAACCGTTCGAGGCCGCCCGGCCGATCCTGCGCGCCTATGAGGCACGCGCCCTTTTCGGTGTCGGGTCCGCGGCTGGCGCTCAGGGCGCATGTCGTGGGACGGCCGAGGCGGACGCCCGCCCAAGACGGCTGGCAGCCTCCTGCTAGCGGCGCCTGTTCGGCCCGGCGGGCCTTGATCCTGCTGATCCAAAAAAACGGCGACGCCAGGGAGGAGAGGCGTCGCCGTTCTTGTCAGCGGCGGGGTCAGGGAGAACGAGACCACCCGCCGCATAGCTTGGGACCCGAAAGCCCCGGAAGGGTGCGGCGGCACCAGGGAGGAGGAGGGTGCCACCGCGAGACAAGGAAACCCAGGGAGGAGGAGGGGTTTCCAAGTCTTTTTCGGCATGCCGGGCGTCTTGATCTGCCCGACCGCGACGTTCGCCGCGCGCCGTTGAGATCAAAGATACGGCAATGCTGCGCATGCACAATGGTTTCCGGGTGAAATGCCGCTATGCAGAAAATGCATGAGTCTTGCTGACGTAATTTCGAGCATCGTACGTGCCTTTGCAAACGGAACGGCATGCCGAAAATGCCCTTGCCCTCCGGGCGCGTCCGGACAAGTTAAGCGGTGGGGCCGCGGCCCCCGAATGCCCGAAAGGAAGACAGCCATGCCCGTCACGCGCGATGCCGTCCTCGAATC
>NZ_DSDD01000194.1:0-7751 GCF_011048875.1 Rhodovulum sp. | reverse complement strand
TGCTTGGCCACCTCGGTCTTGCCGACGCCCGTGGGCCCGGCGAACAGGTAGTTGCCGATGGGCTTCTCGGGCTCGCGCAAGCCCGCACGGGCCAGCTTGATCGCCGAGGCCAGCGCCTCGATCGCCTTGTCCTGGCCAAAGACCACCCGCTTGAGCGTGGTCTCCAGATCCTTCAGCACCTTCGCGTCGTCCTTGCTGACATTCTTCGGCGGGATGCGGGCGATCTTGGCCACCACGGCCTCGATCTCCTTGGTGCCGATGGTCTTGCGCCGCTTGCTCTCGGCCAGCAGATGCTGGGCCGCGCCCGCCTCGTCGATCACGTCGATCGCCTTGTCGGGCAGCTTGCGGTCATGGATGTAGCGCGCGGACAGTTCGACCGCGCTGCGGATCGCGTCCGAGGTGTATTTCACGTCGTGATGATCCTCGAAATAGGGCTTGATGCCCTTGAGGATCTTCACCGCGTCCTCGACCGAGGGTTCGTTCACGTCGATCTTCTGGAACCGGCGCGACAGCGCGCGGTCCTTTTCGAAATGCTGGCGGAACTCCTTGTAGGTCGTGCTGCCCATGCAGCGCAGCTTGCCGCCCTGAAGCGCCGGTTTCAGCAGGTTCGAGGCGTCCATCGCCCCGCCGCTGGTAGCGCCCGCGCCGATCACCGTGTGGATCTCGTCGATGAAGAGAACCGCGTCCGGATGGTCCTCCAGCTCGTTCACGACTGCCTTCAGCCGTTCCTCGAAATCGCCGCGATAGCGGGTTCCGGCCAGCAGCGCCCCCATGTCCAGCGAATAGATCGTCGATTTCGACAGGACCTCGGGCGTCTCGCCCTTGACGATCTTGCGCGCCAGCCCCTCGGCGATGGCGGTCTTGCCCACGCCCGGATCGCCCACCAGCAGCGGGTTGTTCTTGCGTCGGCGGCACAGCACCTGGATGCAGCGTTCCACTTCATGGTCGCGCCCGATCAGCGGGTCGACATCGCCCTTGCGGGCCTTGGCGTTCAGGTCGACGCAATATTTCGAAAGGGCGGATTCGCGCGACTCCGTGCCTTCCGACTGGCCCGATGGCTGCGTCTCTTCCTCGAAATCGCTGGCCCCGGTGACCGGGCGATGCTCGCCGAAGGACGGATCCTTGGCCACGCCATGCGCGATGAAATTCACCGCGTCATAGCGCGTCATGTCCTGTTCCTGCAGGAAATAGGCCGCGTTCGATTCCCGTTCGGCAAAGATCGCGACCAGCACATTGGCCCCGGTGACCTCGGTCCGCCCGGAACTCTGGACATGGATCGCGGCGCGCTGGATCACGCGCTGGAAGGCGGCGGTCGGCACCGCCTCGGAGCCTTCGATATCGGTGACGAGCGTGGACAGCTCGTCCTCGATGAAATCGGTCAGTGTCTTGCGCAGCTCGTCCAGATCGACCGAACAGGCCCGCATCACCTTGGCGGCGTCCGGTTCGTCGATCAGGGCCAGAAGAAGATGTTCCAGCGTGGCCAGTTCATGCCGTCGGGAATTGGCCAGGGCGAGCGCGGCATGGATGGCTTGCTCGAGTGTGTTCGAAAACGAAGGCACGAGACGCGCTCCTTTCTACCTGCGGTCGACAGGGGGCGACACCCACCTTCGACCTTGGCCTCTCTGGGTTAAGTTTTGGTGTTTGCGGGCAGGCTTCAAGTTTTTTCTGTTCAAATCTTGGCCGCCATCCCGGAAACGCCATGTTTTTCGGCACTCTCCGCGGATTCAGAAGCGGTCCTTCCGTCCGCGGATCTCGGCAAAGACCGCCGCGTCGGGGGCGTTTTCCATCGCCAGGGCGCGCTTCACCCCGGCAAGTCCCGCGCGCAGGAACGGGTTTGTGGCCTGTTCTTCGGACAGCCGCGAGGGCACGGTGGGTCGCCCCGCCGCGCGCAAGGCGGCGATCTCGTCCATCCGCGCCTTCAGCGCGGCATTCTCCGGCTCGATGGTCTGCGCGAAACGCCCGTTCGCGGCGGTGTATTCATGGCCCGAAAACACCTCCGTCCCGGGCGGCAGTGCGGCCAGCTTGCACAGGCTCGCCCACATCATCTCGGGCGTGCCCTCGAACAGCCGCCCGCAACCCAGCGCCATCAGGCTGTCGGCGGTGAACACCGCGCCCGACCCGGCGAAGTAAAAGGCGATATGCCCGACCGTGTGCCCCGGAACCTCCAGCACCTTCCCCGTTTCGCCGCCGATCGCGACCCGGTCGCCCTCCGCCACGGCGGTATCCAGCGGCGGCAGGCGGTGCGCATCGGCCGCCGCGCCGGTGACCCGGGCGCCATGGGCTGCGCGCAGCGCCTCGACGCCGCCCACATGGTCGCGATGGTGATGCGTGATCAGGATATCGCTCAGCCGCCAGCCGCGTTCGGCCAGCGCCGCCTCGATGGGTCCGGCCTCGGGCGCGTCGATCACCGCCGTCGCGCCGGTTGCCGGATCATGCGCCAGATAGGCGTAATTGTCGCTCAGGCAGGGAACGGTCACGATCTCCAGGGGCATGGCATTCTGTCTCCACATGGCTATCTTGGTTCCCGTGACCCTGGCCCGAAGGCAGCACGCGCCGCAATGCACCTCGACGTCCTGGACCTGAGGAACTTCTACTACCGCACCAATCTGGGGCGCGTGGCGCAATCTGCAATCCGCGCCCAGGTCGTGGATATCTGGCCCGAGGCCAAGGGCCAGACGGTTGCGGGCTTCGGCTTCGCCGTACCGCTGATGCGGCCCTTCACGCAGGACGCGCGCCGGGTGATCGCACTGATGCCCGGCCAGCAGGGGGTGATGCCCTGGCCCGCGGGGCAGGACAATGTCTCGGTTCTGTGCGAGGAGACCGCCTGGCCCTTGCCCGACGGCTTCGTGGACAAGCTGATCCTGCTGCACGGTCTGGAAACCTCGGAGAACCCGGCCGCCGTTCTGGACGAGGCGTCGCGCGTGCTTGGCCCCGGGGGGCGGGCGCTGTTCGTCGTGCCGAACCGCTCGGGGCTCTGGGCGCGGCGCGACGGCACGCCCTTCGGGTTCGGGCGGCCCTATTCCAACGGCCAGCTCGAATCGCAGCTGCGCCACCACGGTTTCGAGCCCGAGGCGCATCGCGCCGCCCTGTTCGCACCGCCGACCGCACGTCGATTCTGGCTCCGGACCGCGGGCATGTGGGAAAATGCCGGGCGTCGCATTTCTGCCTATTACGCGGGCGGTGTGCTGATCGTCGAGGCGACCAAGCGTGTCTACCGCCCGACCGGGCTGAGCGTGAAGGACGGCCTGACCCGCCCGCTGCGTATCCTCGAGGGCCTGCCGGCCCGCGGCCCGGAGCCCGCCTGAGCGCAACCAATCAACGGGTTTCGCCGCCCCGCAGCATGCGCGCGATCGCCGCGTCCGGCGCGCCGGATTCCGCTTGCCGACGGGGCCGTGCGGCGCGACCGTGACATGCGCGCGAATAGGGCCCTATAGGCGGTTGCGAGGTTCCCCCGCCTCTGCTACACCCACGCCGATTTCGGAGCGTGCCCGCCCGGGTGCGCCGCTTGATCTGCCCCTCACCCGTCCCAGGCGGCATTCACAGGGGCCACAGATATCGGAAGGGTTGACGTGTCCGAACCAGCCTCGATTTCGTCCGGCATTGCCGCGCGATACGCCACCGCTCTGTTCGAGATCGCGAAGGATGCCAATGCCGTCGCCGCGCTTGAGGGCGATGTCGACAAGATCGACGCCGTGCTGAAGGACAGCGCCGATTTCCGCGACCTGATCGCCTCGCCGATCTATTCGCGCGACGAGCAATCCTATGCCATCGCCGCGATCGCACCGCGCATCGGCATCGGTCTGATGACCTCGAACACCATGCGCCTCATGGCGTCCAACCGCCGCCTCTTCGCCTTGCCGCAACTGATCGCGCAACTGCGCGCGCAGATCGCCGAGTACAAGGGCGAGATCAGCGCCGATGTCGTCTCGGCCCGGCCGCTCTCGGACGCGCAGAAGGCCAGGCTTGCCGCCGCGCTCAAGGCCAATGCCGGCAAGGACGTCAAGATCAACGCCACCGTCGATGAGCGTCTCATCGGCGGCCTCGTCGTCAAGCTGGGCTCGAAGATGATCGACACCTCGATCCGCGCGCGGCTCAGTGCTCTCCAGAACACCATGAAAGAGGTCGGATAAATGGGTATCCAAGTAGCTGAGATCTCTGCGATCCTCAAGGAGCAGATCACGAACTTCGGTCAGCAGGCCGAGGTCGCAGAGGTGGGCCGCGTGCTGTCGGTCGGCGACGGGATCGCCCGTGTCCACGGCCTCGACAATGTCCAGGCCGGCGAGATGGTGGAATTCCCCGGCGGCATCCGCGGCATGGCGCTGAACCTGGAGGCCGACAATGTCGGCATCGTGATCTTCGGCTCGGACCGCGACATCAAGGAAGGCGATACCGTCAAGCGCACGAACTCGATCGTGGACGTGCCGGTGGGCGACGCGCTTCTGGGCCGCGTGGTCGACGCGCTGGGCAACCCGATCGACGGCAAGGGCCCGATCGCGACGACCGAGCGTCGCGTCGCCGACGTCAAGGCGCCGGGCATCATCCCGCGCAAATCGGTGCATGAACCCATGGCCACCGGCCTGAAATCGGTCGACGCCATGATCCCGATCGGCCGCGGCCAGCGCGAGCTGATCATCGGCGACCGCCAGACCGGCAAGACCGCTGTCGCGCTCGACGCGATCCTGAACCAGAAATCCTATAACGAGGCCGCTGGCGACGACGAAAGCAAGAAGCTCTACTGCGTCTATGTCGCCGTGGGGCAGAAGCGCTCGACCGTCGCCCAGCTGGTCAAGAAGCTGGAAGAGACCGGCGCCATGGCCTATTCGATCGTCGTGGCCGCGACCGCCTCCGACCCCGCGCCGATGCAGTTCCTCGCGCCCTATTCGGCGACCGCGATCGGTGAATTCTTCCGCGACAACGGCCGCCACGCGCTGATGATCTATGACGACCTGTCCAAACAGGCCGTCGCCTATCGCCAGATGTCGCTGCTGCTGCGCCGCCCGCCGGGGCGCGAGGCCTATCCGGGCGACGTGTTCTACCTGCACTCCCGCCTGCTGGAACGTTCGGCCAAGCTGAACGAGGATCACGGCGCGGGCTCGCTGACGGCGCTGCCGATCATCGAGACCCAGGCGGGCGACGTGTCGGCCTATATCCCGACCAACGTGATCTCGATCACGGATGGCCAGATCTTCCTCGAAACCGACCTGTTCTACCAGGGCGTTCGCCCGGCCGTGAACACCGGTCTGTCGGTGTCGCGCGTCGGCTCCTCGGCCCAGACCAAGGCAATGTCTTCGGTCGCCGGTCCGGTGAAACTGTCGCTCGCCCAGTATCGCGAGATGGCGGCCTTCGCGCAGTTCGGCTCGGATCTCGACGCCTCGACCCAGCGCCTGCTGAACCGCGGTGCGCGCCTGACCGAACTGATGAAGCAGCCGCAATACTCGCCGCTGACCAACGCGGAAATCGTCTGCGTGATCTTCGCCGGCACCAATGGCTATCTCGACAATGTCGCGGTCAAGGATGTCGGCCGGTACGAGGCGGGGCTGCTGAACTTCCTGCGCTCGAAGCATCAGGCGCTGCTGGACGACATCACCAACAACGACCGCAAGGTGAAGGGCGAGCTTGAGGACAAGATCAAGGGCGCGCTCGACGAATTCGCCAAGACTTTCGCCTAAGCCGCGGGTCAGGATCGGATAGATGCCCAGCCTCAAGGACCTGAAGAACCGGATCGGAAGCGTCAAGAACACGCGGAAGATCACCAAGGCCATGCAGATGGTCGCGGCGGCCAAGCTCCGCCGCGCCCAGGAGGCCGCCGAAAGCGCGCGCCCCTATGCCGAGCAGATGCAGAAGGTGATGTCCGGCCTCGCCGCGTCGTCCACCGGGGCCGCCAACGCGCCCCGGCTGCTGGTCGGCACCGGGTCGGACAAGGTGCACCTGCTGGTGGTCATGACCGCCGAGCGCGGCCTGTGCGGGGCGTTCAACTCGTCGATCGTGCGTCTGGCCAAGACCCGGATCAACGACCTTGTCCGCCAGGGCAAGACGGTCAAGATCCTCACCGTGGGCCGCAAGGGCCGCGAACAGCTCAAACGCGACTTCGCCGCGCTGATGATCGGCCATATCGACCTGTCCGAGGTCAAGCGCGTCGGCTATGACAATGCCCGCCAGATCACCGACGACCTGATCGAGCGGTTCAAGGCCGGGGAATTCGACGTCGCGACGATCTTCTTCAGTCGCTTCCGCTCGGTCATCAGCCAGGAGCCGACGGCCCAGCAGATCATCCCCGCGGTGTTCGACGCGCCCGAGGCGTTCTCGACCATCTACAGCTTCGAGCCGACCGAGGGCGAGATCATGTCCGAACTGCTGCCGCGCGGCGTGGCCACCCAGATCTTCGCCGCGCTTCTGGAGAACAGCGCCTCGGAACAGGGCGCGCGGATGTCGGCCATGGACAACGCCACGCGCAACGCGGGCGACATGATCGACCGGCTGACCATCGTGTACAACCGCTCGCGTCAGGCTGCGATCACCAAGGAACTCATCGAAATCATTTCGGGCGCCGAGGCGCTCTAGCGGAACCGGAGAAACGCAATGGCAAATGCTGTAGGCAAAGTCACCCAGGTGATCGGTGCCGTCGTCGACGTGCAGTTCGAGGACCAACTGCCCGAGATTCTGAACGCGCTGGAAACCGAGAACAACGGCAAGCGGCTTGTGCTGGAAGTGGCCCAGCATCTGGGCGAAAACACCGTGCGCACCATTGCCATGGACGCGACCGAGGGTCTCGTGCGCGGCGCCCGCGTCACCGATACCGGCGGCCCGATCTCGGTGCCGGTGGGCGATGCCACGCTCGGCCGCATCCTGAACGTGATCGGCGAACCGATCGACGAGAAGGGGCCTGTCGTCGCTTCTGAAAAACGCTCGATCCACCAGCCCGCGCCCGAGTTCGCCGAACAGGCGACCTCGTCGGAAATCCTGGTGACCGGGATCAAGGTCATCGACCTGCTCGCGCCCTATTCCAAGGGCGGCAAGGTGGGCCTGTTCGGCGGTGCCGGGGTGGGCAAGACCGTGCTCATCATGGAACTGATCAACAACATCGCCAAGGTGCACTCGGGCTATTCCGTGTTCGCGGGCGTCGGCGAACGCACCCGCGAGGGCAACGACCTCTATCACGAGATGATGGATTCCGAGGTCATCAAGATCGACAACCTCGCGGAATCCAAGGTGGCGCTGGTCTATGGCCAGATGAACGAACCGCCCGGCGCGCGCGCCCGCGTCGCGCTGACCGGCCTGACGCTGGCCGAACAGTTCCGCGACCAGTCCGGCACCGACGTTCTGTTCTTCGTCGACAACATCTTCCGCTTCACCCAGGCGGGCTCCGAGGTGTCGGCGCTTCTGGGCCGCATCCCCTCTGCGGTGGGCTATCAGCCGACGCTGGCGACCGACATGGGCGCGCTGCAGGAACGCATCACCTCGACCAAGGCCGGCTCGATCACCTCGGTCCAGGCGATCTACGTCCCCGCGGACGACCTGACCGACCCCGCACCCGCGACCTCCTTCACTCACCTTGACGCGACCACCGTTCTGTCGCGCGCGATCTCCGAACTGGGCATCTACCCGGCGGTTGACCCGCTCGACTCGACCTCGCGGATCCTCGATCCGGCGATCGTCGGCGAAGAGCATTACCAGGTGGCGCGCGACGTGCAGGGCATCCTGCAACGCTACAAGTCGCTGCAGGACATCATCGCGATCCTCGGCATGGACGA
>NZ_DSDD01000004.1:0-7767 GCF_011048875.1 Rhodovulum sp. | reverse complement strand
TCCAGCGTGACGTCATGCAGGAACCGGCCCAGCGCCAGACTGGTGATGTGCATGCGCTGCTCGGTGAATTCGGAATCGAACAGCGTTGTCTCGATCAGCCCGCGCTCTTCTTCGTCCAGATCCAGCACCTGGGGTTCGGGGATGTCGGTCTGAACCGAAACGAAGGTCAGCGGAGCAATCCGGGCCAGTGCGGATTGTTCGATCACCAGATGCAGTTCGCCCGCCTTGAGCCCCCGTTTCGCGGCGATCCGGGTCAGGATCTCGCGGCCCCGCGCGCGGGCAATGTCGGCGCCGCGCTCGGCCTCTTCCTCGGGCATCAGGCGGCGGCGGCGTTCGGGGTTGTCGACCGAAAGCACACGGGATTCGACAAGATAGACCACCAGGAACATCAGCGCGGGCGCCTGACCGATCGCCAGCGCATGTTCGGGCAGCATCAGGATCAGGACCGGGAACGGGCTGAGCGCCAGCAGGTAGCGCAGGAACGAGACCTCGACCACCATCCTTCGGTAAAGCGGACCGCCGAACGAGCCCCGCGGCAGGACCGAGAATCCATGCGCGAAAAGCCCCCGCGGCACCTTGCGGATCTTCATGGTCGAGGGGCTGGACACGGTCGAAGGCGTGATGACGTGAAGCATGGCGCAGCCTCTGTTATGTCGAGGACAAATAAGTCTAGCCCCGCCCGGCCCGCCGTCCAGCCCTGTGCCCGGCAGGGATTCGACGCGCCGCCCGGTCCCTGCTAACCTGACGGTCGAGTCCGGGCCCGCCGGCCCGCCCCGCCGGGTGCGGCAAGAGCGGGGCATTGACCAAAGGGGGGTGCCCCCTTAACCCCGAAGACCGACAGCGACCGGAGGACGGCCCATGCGACCCGCCAACGAAGCCCTGATCGTGATCGACGTGCAGAACGATTTCTGCACCGGGGGCGCGCTTGCCGTTCCCGGCGGCGAAGACGTGGTGCCGCGGATCAACACGCTGATGGACGAGTTCCAGACCCGCGTGCTGACCCAGGACTGGCACCCGGCCGACCACGCGTCCTTTGCGGCCAGCCACCCGGGCAAGCAGCCCTACGAGGTGGTCGAGATGCCCTATGGTCCGCAGATCCTGTGGCCTGTCCATTGCGTGCAGGACACCCCGGGCGCGGCCTTCCATGCCGATCTCGACCTGACGCGGGCCGACCATGTCGTGCGCAAGGGCTTTCGCCCCGGGATCGACAGCTATTCGGCCTTCTTCGAGAACGATCACGAGACGCCCACCGGGCTTGACGATTTCCTGACGGCGCGCGGGATCGACCAGTTGACGCTGGTGGGACTTGCCACCGATTTCTGCGTGCTCTACTCGGCGCTCGATGCCGCGCGTCTGGGCTATCGCGTGACGGTGATCGAGGGGGCGTGCCGCGGCATCGACCTGAACGGTTCGCTGGAAGATGCGCGTCAGGCGATGCTGGATGCGCATATCGTGCTGGAGCCCTGAGAATGCTGGACATCGCCAAGCGGGTCTACAACCACCACTGGAAGATCGACCCGATTGTCCGCTCGCTGCTCGATACGGATTTCTACAAGCTGCTGATGTGCCAGTCGGTCTTTCGGAACCGGCCCGACACGCAGGTGACCTTCAGCCTGATCAACCGCACAACCGATATCCGGCTGGCCGAGCTGATCGACGAGGGCGAGTTGCGCGAGCAGCTTGACCATATCCGCACCCTGCGGCTGGCCCGCGGCGAAAGTACCTGGCTGCGTGGCAATACCTTTTACGGCAAGCGGCAGATGTTCCGCCCCGATTTCATGGAATGGTACGAGGGGCTGCAACTGCCGCCCTATCACCTGGAGAAGCGCGACGGTCAGTATGAACTGACCTTCGAAGGGCGCTGGCCCGAGGTGATGATGTGGGAAATCCCCGCGCTGGCCGTGCTGATGGAACTGCGCTCGCGCGCGGTGTTGCAGGCGATGGGCAAGTTCGAGCTTCAGGTGCTCTATGCCCGGGCGATGACCAAGCTTTGGGAAAAGATCGAGCGGTTGCGCCCCGTCGAGGGGCTGAAACTGGCCGATTTCGGCACGCGGCGGCGGCATTCCTTCCTGTGGCAGGACTGGTGCGTTCAGGCGATGATCGAGGGGCTGGGGCCGAAATTCGTCGGCACCTCGAACTGCCTGATCGCGATGCGCCGCGATATCGAGGCGATCGGCACCAATGCCCACGAACTGCCCATGGTCTATGCCGCGCTGGCCGAGACCGACGAGGATCTGCGCCAGGCGCCCTACAGGGTGCTGGCCGACTGGCACGAGGAGCATGACGGCAACCTGCGCATCATCCTGCCCGACACGTTCGGCACCAAGGGTTTCTTGCAGCACGCGCCCGACTGGCTGGCGGGCTGGACCGGGATCCGGGTGGATTCAGGCGATCCCGTCGAAGGCGCCGAGACCGCCATCGCCTGGTGGACCGAACGCGGCGAGGACCCGCGCAAGAAGCTGATCATCTTCTCGGACGGGTTGGATGTGGACGTCATCACCGACCTGCACGCCCGATTCGCGGGGCGTGCCCGGATCAGCTTTGGCTGGGGCACGTTGCTGACCAATGATTTCCGCGGGCTGGTGCCGGGTGACACGCTGTCGCCCTTCTCGCTGGTCTGCAAGGCCGTCAGCGCGAATGGTCGGCCGACGGTCAAGCTGTCGGACAACCCCAACAAGGCGATGGGCCCCGCTGACGAGGTCGCGCGTTACAAGCGTGTCTTCGATGTGGGGGCACAGCGCCCGCTTGACGTCGTGGTCTGACCGCCGCCCCGTCCCGGCCGGGCGAGATCGCCTTTTTCGCGTCCGTTTGGCCCGGAAATCGCGTCAAGAGGTTTTCAACAATGCCCTGAAACAGTATCTCACACCGCGGCGGCGGTCTGTGCGCCATGACCCGACGCGCCGCGACCCGGGTCTGGGGATAACCGAAGCAAGGGGCATGTGAGCTGATGGAAATCATCCTCAACTCGGCCTTCGGAGAGGTCGCCTTGCTGCTGGTCATGGCGGCGGTGATCGGTTTTCTGGGGATCATCCTGCGTCAGCCGCTGATCGTCAGCTTCATCGCGGTGGGGCTGATCGCCGGGCCTTCGGCGCTGGACCTCGTGCGTTCCGACGAACAGATCAACCTGTTGTCGCAGCTCGGGATCGCGCTGCTGCTGTTCCTGGTCGGCATCAAGCTCGACGTCAAGCTGATCCGCTCGCTCGGGGGGGTGGCGGTGCTGACCGGCCTGGGCCAGGTCGCGTTCACCTCGATCTTCGGCTACCTGATCGGGCTGGCGCTGGGGCTGGGCCATATCACCAGCCTTTATGTCGCCGTCGCGCTGACCTTTTCCTCGACCATCATCATCGTCAAGCTGTTGTCGGACAAGCGCGAGATCGACAGCCTCCATGGCCAGATCGCGCTGGGCTTCCTGATCGTGCAGGACCTGGTCGTGGTGCTGGCGATGATCGTGTTGTCGGCCATTGGCATCGGCGCGGCGGCCGACGGGCATGGCGGCGGGTCGGTCGTGGTGGTGCTGTCCTCGGGCGTGGCGATGGTGGCGCTGGTGATCCTGTTCGTGCGCTACGTCGCCGACCCGCTGACCGAGCGGCTGGCGCGCGCGCCCGAATTGCTGGTGATCTTTGCCATCGCGCAGGCCGCGATCTTCGCCGCGATCGGCGATTTCGTGGGCTTGGGCAAGGAGGTGGGCGGGCTGCTGGCGGGCGTGTCGCTGGCCTCGACCCCCTATCGCGAGACGATCGCGGCCCGGCTGTCGCCGCTGCGGGACTTCCTGCTGCTGTTCTTCTTCATCGCGCTCGGCTCGTCGCTTGATTTGTCGCTGCTGGGTGCGCATGTGACGGGCGCCGTCGTGTTCTCGCTGTTCGTGCTGATTGGCAACCCGTTGATCGTGCTCGTCATCATGGGGGCCATGGGCTACCGCAAGCGCACCGGCTTCCTTGCCGGTCTGACCGTCGCACAGATCAGCGAGTTCTCGCTGATCTTCGTCGCGATGGGCGTGGCGCTGGGGCATGTCCAGCAGGACGCGCTGGGCCTTGTGACCATGGTCGGGCTGGTGACCATCGCGGCCTCGACCTACATGATCACCTATTCGCACCAGCTTTACCGCCTGTTCGAGCCGGTGCTGGGCATCTTCGAGCGCCGCGGAACCCCGCGCGAGCCGAATGGGGGCCAATCCGCGCCGCAGGACGGCTGTCCGGTTCTGGTGTTCGGGCTGGGTCGGTTCGGCGCGGCCATCGCGGTGCGACTGCGGAAACGCGGCATCAAGGTGTTGGGAGTGGATTTCAGCCCGCAGGCGGTGCGCCGCGCCCGCGCGCTGGGGATACGGGCGAAATACGGCGATGCCTCGGACCCGGAATTCGTGAGCGAACTGCCGCTGGCGCGGGCCGACTGGATCGTCTCGACCGTACCGATCCATGTTGGCGGCCTCAGCCACGAGGATACCCGCCGGACCCTGATCCAGCTTGCGCGGACCGCGGGCTTTCGCGGGCGCATCGCGGTCACCTCGCACACGGCCAGGGACACCGAAGAGCTGACCGTCGCGGGCGCCGATATCGTGCTGGAACCGTTCCAGGACGCCGCCGACCGGGCCGTGGAACTGCTGACGGGTGCTCCCGAAACGGAGCGCACCGAAATCCCCGAGATCGACGGCGAGGAATTGCGGACCGCCTGATCCGACACGCATTCACCATGTCCGCGCCAAAGGAGACAGGATGCCCGAAATGTCGCAACCCCTCCACGCGCTGTCCGCCCGGCAGGCGCTGTCGGCGGTCGAGTCCAGCCCCGATGGGCTGAGTTCCACCGAGGCCCGCCGCCGCCTTGACACCCATGGCGAGAACCGCCTGCCCGAGCCGCCCCGGCGCAGCGCGATCATGCGTTTCCTGTTGCAGTTCAACAACGTGCTGATCTACGTCCTGCTGGTCGCGGCGGTGGTTACGGCCGCCTTGAACCATTGGATCGACACCGGCGTCATCATCGCGGTCGTCGTCGTCAACGCGATCATCGGCTTCATCCAGGAGGGCCGCGCCGAACAGGCGATGGAGGCGATCCGCGGCATGCTCGCGCCGCGCTCGGCGGTGCTGCGCGACGGACGGCGGATCGGCGTCGATGCCGCGGAACTGGTCCCCGGTGACATCGTGCTGATCGAGGCGGGCGACCGGGTGCCCGCGGATATCCGGCTGATCGAGGCACGCGGGCTGAAGGCCGAAGAGGCGATCCTGACCGGCGAATCCGTGCCGGTCGACAAGGGCACCGAGCCCGTAGCCGCCGGGGCCGCGCTGGGCGACCGCACGCCGATGCTGTTCTCGGGCACGCTGATCGCCACCGGCACGGGCCGCGGGGTCGTCGTCGAAACCGGCGCGCGCACCGAAATCGGCCGGATCAGCGGCATGCTGGCCGAAGTCCAGACGCTGACCACCCCGTTGGTGCACCAGATGGACATCTTCGCGAAATGGCTGACGGTGTTCATCCTGCTCGTGGCGGCGAGCCTGCTGGGCTATGGCTATTTCGTCAGCCACATGGAGTTTTCCGAACTGTTCATGGCGGTTGTCGGCCTGTCCGTCGCGGCAATCCCCGAGGGGCTGCCCGCGGTGCTGACGATCACGCTGGCGGTGGGCGTGCAGGCCATGGCGCGGCGCAACGCCATCGTCCGTCGGCTTCCGGCGATCGAGACGCTGGGCTCGGTCTCGGTGATCTGTTCGGACAAGACCGGCACGCTGACCCGCAACGAGATGATGGCCGCAAGCCTTGTCGCCGCCGCCCGGGTCTACGCGGTCGAAGGCGAGGGCTATGCCCCCGAGGGGCGGGTGCGTCCTGAGGGCGATGATCCCGATGCCGGAGCGCAGGCGGTTCTGACGGAATTCGCGCATGTCGCGGGGCTGTGCAACGATGCGGTGTTGCATGGCGCCGAGGCGGGTTGGCGGGTCGAGGGCGATCCGATGGAAGGGGCGCTGATGGCGCTGGCCGGCAAGATCACGGGCGATGGTCCCGACCCCTTCCGCACCTGGACCCGTACCGACACGATCCCCTTCGATGCGGCGCATCGCTACATGGCCACGCTGCACCACGACCACGAGGGCCACGCCGCGATCCATGTCAAGGGCGCCCCCGAGGCGGTGCTGGCCATGTGCGCCGACCAGCGGGCCGAGGGCGGCGGCACCGAGCCGCTGGCCCCCGGGCACTGGCATCACATGGTCGAGCAACTGGCCGCGCAGGGTCAGCGCGTGATCGCCATTGCCACGCGCAGCGTGCCGCAGGAGCACACGACCCTGAACACCGCCGATCTGGACGGGAATCTGACGCTGATCGGGCTGATCGGGCTGATCGACCCGCCCCGGCCCGAGGCGGTTGCCGCGGTGGCCGAGTGTCATGCGGCCGGGATAAGGGTCAAGATGATCACCGGCGACCATGCCGCCACCGCACAGGCCATCGCCGCGCAGATCGGGCTTAAGAACACCGCGACCGTCCTGACCGGTGCCGATATCGAGGCGATGGACGATGCCGAACTGGCCGAGATCGCGGTCGGGACCGACATCTTCGCCCGCACCTCGCCCGCCCACAAGCTGCGGCTGGTGACGGCGCTGCAATCGCGCGGGCTTACCGTGGCGATGACCGGCGACGGGGTGAACGACGCGCCCGCGCTGAAGCGCGCGGATGCCGGCATCGCGATGGGCCAGAAGGGCAGCGAGGCGGCCAAGGAAGCCTCGGAGCTGGTGCTGGCCGATGACAATTTCGCCTCGATCGCCGCCGCCGTGCGCGAGGGGCGCACCGTCTATGACAACATCAAGAAGGTCATAAGCTGGACGCTGCCCACCAATGGCGGCGAGTCGATGACCATCGTTCTGGCGCTGGCGCTGGGCATGGCGCTGCCGATCGCCCCGGTCCAGATCCTGTGGGCCAACATGATCACGGCCGTCACGCTGGGCATCGCGCTGGCCTTCGAACCGACCGAGGCGAATACCATGCGCCGCCCGCCCCGCCCGCGCGACGAACCGCTGCTGACCGGCGAACTGGTCTGGCATATCGTGCTGGTCTCGGTGCTGTTCCTGGCGGGGATCTACGGCGTCTATGCCTATGCGCTGGACCGCGGCTACGATCAGGACGTGGCGCGAAGCATGGCGTTGAACACGCTGGTCGTGCTGGAGATCTTCCACCTGTTCTTCATCCGCAACATCCACGGCACCTCGCTGACCTGGGCTGCGGTCAGGGGCACGCGGGTTGTGTGGATCTGCGTCCTCACCGTGACGGCGGCGCAATTCGCGATCACCTATCTGCCGCCCTTGCAGATGCTGTTCGGCACCGCGGCGATCCCGTTCCTGGACGGTGTGCTGATCGTCGCGGTGGGGGTGCTGTTCTTCGCGCTGATCGAGACCGAGAAACAGATGCGGCTGGCCTTCCGGCGCCCGGCGCAGGCGGCCCCGCCGCCGCGCGACTAGCTGCAGCTGCGCCAGTAGGAATAGACCACGCCCGATGAAATCAGCATGACCAGGACGCCCAGCATGCTGAACACCTTGCCCAGCCAGGACAGCAAGGGCCAGTCCGGCAGGGCAAGGCCGGTCAGCAGCAGCGCCGCGCCCGCGAGGCCGATCAGCAGGAAATCCCGCGCCATGGCGGCCGGGCTGCGCCAGCCGCGGCCCAGGAGCGCCCGCAGCAGGGGTGACCCCGAGGCCAAGCCGCGCCGGTCGGCCATGTTCTGGGCGCGCGCGGGCGCGGTCGCGATCAGACCCTGGCGCAGCGGCGCAGCGCGGGGGGGCGGCGCCGCTGCGCCAGGGT
>NZ_DSDD01000277.1:0-7827 GCF_011048875.1 Rhodovulum sp. | reverse complement strand
ATCCGTGGGCCTGGGCGAGATCAATGTCGGCGTGTCCCAGCTCGACCAGGTGACCCAGCAGAACGCGGCCATGGTCGAGGAAGCCACCGCGGCCAGCGCGACGCTGCGCCACGAGGCCGAGACGCTGCAGGGCCTCGTGGCCCGGTTCCGCCTGCAGCGCAGCACGCCCGCCCGACCCCTACAGCCCGGCGCCATGACCCCGCTCCGCCTGGTCGACCCGGCCCGTCCGACCTCCGGCCCCGCACCCGCGGCCACCGTGCCGCAATCCGAGCGCCTGGCGTGCGCGGCGGGGGCCGAGACCTGGCAGGATTTCTGATCCGCGTCCGTAAACTGCATCTGGGGCGCTCGGGACACCCGGCGCCCCTGTCCATTCGGCCCATCCCTGTGCAGGATGTTGGACATTTGCGCGCATGGGCGCTAGATCAGGGCCGTTGACAGGAGGCCCCATGCGCCCGCGCGATCTCAGCATTCCCGACCAGCGCCATCCCGAAAAGGCGCATCGCCCCGACACCGCCCAACCGAAGAAACCCGCCTGGATCCGCGTGCGCGCACCGGGCGGGCAGGGCTATCGGCACACCCACCGCATCATCCGCGAACACGGGCTGGCCACGGTCTGCGAAGAGGCGGGTTGCCCGAATGTGGGCGAATGCTGGGCGCATGGGCACGCCACCATGATGATCATGGGCGAGATCTGCACCCGCGGCTGCACCTTCTGCAATGTCGCGACCGGCAAGCCCCAGGCGCTCGACCCGTTCGAACCCGGCCGGGTGGCTGACGCAGTGGCCCGGCTGGGGCTGAAGCATGTGGTGATCACCTCGGTCGACCGCGACGACCTGGAGGATGGCGGGGCCGAGCATTTCGCGCGCACCATCCGCGCCACCCGCCACCGCACGCCCGAGACCACGATCGAGGTGCTGGTGCCCGATTTCCTGAAATGCCGGCCCGCGGCGCTGGAAACCGTGGTCACGGCAAAACCGGACGTCTTCAACCACAACCTGGAAACGGTTCCGGGGCTTTATCCCGAGGTGCGGCCCGGCGCGCGCTATTTCCATTCGCTGCGCCTGTTGCAGCGGGCCAAGGAGATCGACCCGGGCGCCTTCACCAAGTCGGGTATCATGGTGGGCCTGGGCGAGACGCGGCAGGCGGTGCTGCAGGTCATGGACGACCTGCGCGCGGCCGATGTCGATTTCCTGACCATCGGGCAATATCTCCAGCCGACGCCCAAGCATCACGCGGTCGACCGCTTCGTCACGCCCGAGGAATTCGCCGCCTATGAACGCGCGGCCTATGGCAAGGGGTTCCTGATGGTCTCGGCCAGCCCGCTCACGCGGTCGAGCTATCACGCAGGCGAGGATTTCGCCCGTCTCCGCGCCGCGCGTGAACAGGCCCTGTCATCGCGCTGAGGCGCGCGCCCCCGGACAGGGCTGTCACATCTTCCGCTCGCGCCCCGAGATCACCATCAGTTCGCCGATATTCTCGCGCGTGATATAGCCGACCATGCGCCCCAAGGGCTCAGTCACCGCGACCGCCGGCGCGCCGCTGTCCTGCAACGCGTCGAGCGCGGCATCCAGCGGCGCGGCCAGCGGCACCGTCGGAATGCCCTCGGTCATGGCCTCGGCTACAGGCCGCATCCTGCTGCCCTCGGCGGCAAGTGCTGCGAACAGGGCGTTCCGGGTCAGGAAGCCGCGCAGACCGCCCCCGGCATCGACCACCGGAAATTCGTGCTGGGTAGTGCGGATCACCGCGTTCGAGGCCACCTGAAGGGTGTCGGCGGGTCTCAGCGTCTCGAAATGGACGATCATCGCATCGCGCGCGCGCAGATGCCGGGCCATGTCGCGCAACGACACATCGGCGCTCTCGGCGCCTGCGGCCACGAAGATGAAGATCGCGATCAGCACCAGGACCGGGCTGCCCCAGGTCAGACCGAGAAAGCCGAAGAGGAAGGCCAGCGCCTGGCCCGACCGCGCCGCCAGCCGGGTCGCTGCGACCCGCCCGATTCCATAGGACAGCGCCGCGCGGAATACCCGTCCGCCATCCATCGGGAAGGCCGGGATCATGTTGAACAGCACAAGATAGAGGTTGAGCGCGGCAAGGCTGCCCCAGAACGCCGCCGCGCCGCCCTCGCCGAGTTGCGCGAATGTGGCGATGTCGGGCCGTGCGCCGAGCGCGACCAGAACAAGCCAGATCACGACATTGACCGCAGGCCCGGCCAGCGCCACGGCGATTTCCTGGCCGGGCTTCTCGGGCATGCGTTCAAGCCGAGCAAGCCCGCCGATCGGCAGAAGCGTGATGTCCGGCGTCGCGATCCCGAAACGGCGCGCCATCAGCGCGTGACCGAACTCGTGCGCCACCACGCAGACGAAGAGCGCCAGCACGTAGACCACGCTGATCGCGGCCGAGGCGGGACCGTAGGCAATCCAGGAGGCGGCGCCGATCCAGGCCAGCAGCAGGAAGAAGGTGGCATGCACCCTCAGTTCCGAGCCGAACAGGCTGCCGATGGGAAAGGACCACGTCATCGCTTCTGCCTCGGGGCGCCGTCAGCGCGCAGGGAGGCCACCCCCCTAGAACGGGATCTCGTCGTCGAGATCGCCCGCCGGAGCCGGCGCCGGCGAGCCCCGGAAATCGTCGCCCCGGCCCTGGTCGTGATCGCCATAGCCCCCGCTGCCATAGCCCCCGCTGCCGCTGCCGCTGCCGCGGCCGTCAAGCATGACCAGTTCGCTGCGATAGGGGCGCAGCGCGATCTCGGTCGTGTAGCGCTCCTGGCCGGACTGGTCCTGCCATTTCCGGGTCTCGAGCTGGCCCTCGATATAGACCTTGGAGCCCTTCTTCAGGTACTGCTCCGCGACCCGAACAAGAGGTTCGGGATAGATCGCCACCGAATGCCATTCGGTCCGTTCACGCCGCTCGCCGGTATTGCGGTCCTTCCATTGTTCCGAGGTCGCGATCCGCAGGTTGCACAACTTGCCGCCACTGGGAAAGCTGCGCACCTCCGGGTCGCGGCCGAGATTGCCGATGAGGATGACCTTGTTGACCGAACCCGCCATTTGGGTGCCCCCTGTCGAATCTGAACTTTCGCATTTCCCGTTTACACCACCCCCTCAGGTGTAATGGAAGTTGAAAATCCGCCCGGTCGCGGGACCGGTGTTCTGCGACCGGCGGCAAGGCTGGCAGGCGCACGCGTTTTTGCCTATAGTTCCGCGGGACGCAAGTAACGACCGGAAGAGGGACAGTGCTTCGCAACCTGATGGCGGTCCTGACGCTGCTCGGGCTCGGGATCGCACCCGCGAGCGCGGATGTAACGGTTTCGTCCAAGGCACGCGCCGCGATCTTCGAGACGCAAAAGCGCGTGCTGGACGGGCGCGCGGCGCAGCAATATGCCAATTCCGTGCGGCTTCAGCCGCAGCGGGTGGTCACCCCTTCGGCAGGCGGCACATTGCCCTATGCGGGCAAGTACCGCGGCGAGTATCTCGAACATGCCCGCGCCGCTGCCCGCCGCCATGGGGTGCCCGAGGATCTGTTCCTCAGGCTCGTTCAGCAGGAATCGGGCTGGAACCCGGGGGCGGTCTCGCACAAGGGGGCAATCGGGCTGGCGCAACTGATGCCCGGCACCGCGCGCCTGTTGGGGGTGGACCCGCGCGATCCGCAGCAGAACCTCGAGGGCGGCGCGCGCTACCTGCGCCGCCAATTCGACCGGTTCCGGTCCTGGCGGCTGGCGCTGGCGGCCTACAATGCCGGCCCCGAGGCGGTCGAGCGCCATGGCGGCGTGCCGCCCTATGCCGAGACACAGACCTATGTCCGGCGAATCTGGGGCAGCTAGGGCAGAGCGTCCGGCACCAGCCGCGTTACCCCGACCGCCGCAGCCCGCGCCAGTGCCGGGTCCAGCGACATCGGGATATACTCGCCGCGCCGCCACAACTCGCCCAGATCGTCATAGTGTCGGCTGAGCGGGTGGCCCGACTGCCCGGTCGAGATCACGAAGACCGAACTGTCGGGGTCTGCGAAATCGAAGACCCCGCGAAAGCCCGCGCCGTGGACATTGGCGAAAGGCTCGGGGTCGCGGGCGCGGGTCAGGCCGCGGTTAAGCGTGTTGTCTCCGCCGGAAGTCGGCTGGCGGATATTGACGAACCATTTCAGGAACGGCACCTCGCCCAGCACCGGATGATCGTGCCAGGCCTGATGCGCAGCCCCCCAGCGCAGGCTTTCGAGTGACCCGCCATAGGTCTCGGACAGCCACAGAAGCGCCTCGTCCAGTGCTAGCCGGGCGATCTCGGTGCAGGTTTCGGTCGCGCCGGACTGGCGGATGTCGCACCAGGCGCTGGCCCCGTCGATATCGCGGAACACCCGCTCGATGAACAGCGGCTCGACATGAGCGAACTCGTCGGCCAGCGGACCCAGGTCGTCGCGGATCAGCCGGTCCTGAAGGTGCCTCAGCCAGGCGGCATAGATCAACGGCTCGGGCAGATGTTCGTTCATCTCGCCATTCCACGCGGCCAGCAGTTCCAGCGCGCGCTGGCGCCGCCGCTCGGGGCTGCCCGCAGGCGCGGGCTCGCCGGTGAACCACAGATCGCGCGCGATCAGCGGCAGAAGCGACTGCGCAGTGAAGGACACGGTATCGAGCTGTGCCTCGATGAAGCTCTCGCGGCTATGCACCGAGCGGCGCGTCATCAGCGTCTTCCAGCGCTCGATCCGCTGGGTGTCGCCCCAGTCATAGCTGACATGCAGCGGGAAGGGCCGGTCCAGAAGCTTGTTGTTGGTATTGCCCAGTATGCCGCTTTTGGGCGCGCGAAACCGCGGGTTGGCGGCATAGTTCAGCCAGCCCTGCCAGCGGTTTTCCTCACGCCAGCCCGGCACCGGCAGGCGCCCCTGGCTTTGGTGTTCGGCCATCCGGCGGGGCATCGCGCCCACGGTCTGCAGGGCGATGGTTTCCCTGTCGACCACCACGAGGTTCTGCGCGGGCGCGATGAAGAACCGCCCCGCCTCAAGTGCCTCGTCCACATTGCGCGCGCGCATCAGCTTCAGCGCCGCGCTAAGCGAGGTGTCGGCGCCGCTCAGCAGGGTCCAGGCCAGCGCCGTCACATGGCCGGGCGGCGTGATCGAGCCCAGCCCGAAATGCCCGCCGGGCAGCACCGGGCCGTTTTCGGTCCAGCGCATGGTGATCGTCACCGGCTCGCTGTCGGCGACGCGGATGATCGAGCGGCGCGTCTCGAAGGGAACAAATCCCTCGGGCACGCGGTATTCCTCGGGGTTTTCGGGGTTGAGTTGCTCGAGATACACGTCCTGATCGTCCAGATAGGCCGTGGTCATGCCCCAGCCCAGATCGGCGGACCGTCCCGTCAGGATTGCCGGAATGCCTGGTATCGTGCCGCCGATCACCCCCCCGGTCTCCAGTTCCAGCCGCGCGAGGTACCAGATCGACGGCGCGGTGAAGCCCAGATGCGGGTCGCTTGCCAGAAGGGTGCCACCGGCGGCCGAGCGGCTGGGCGCGGCGGCAAAGACGTTCGAGGCCGAGGCGAAGGCCCGCCGGCCGAAGGGCGAGAGAATCCCTTCGGCCATCCGGTCGAGCGGCGCGGAGGAGGGCAGGACCCCCGGGGCCAGCGTCGCATAGTCGGGCAGCGCCGCAATGCCCTGCCCGGGCGCATCCGGCATGAGATCGCGCACCCGCTCGGCTCCGATCAGCAACGACAGCCGTGCGCGCAGCACCTCGGTCTCCAGATGGCTCGACAGACTGAGCCCCATCAGCTTGCCGAGGGCGATCGAATCGGCCGGTTGCCACATTGCGATCTCTGGCGAGAACAGAAAGAACTCGGGCGCGCCGCGGCCGCGTGCATCGGCGTTGACCCGCCCGATCCAGGCGTTCACCCCGTCCGCATAGGCTTGGAGCGCGGCCATGGCATAGGGGTCTTGTGCCTTCACCGAGCTTTGCGCCAGCCCGTAGATATCAAGTCGTCGGATCAGCTCGTCGACGGCCAGCGTGCGGCTTCCGAAAAGCTCGGACAGACGCCCCTGCGCGGTCCGCCGGAGCATCGTCATCTGCCACAGGCGGTCCTGGGCATGGGCAAAGCCCAGCCCGAAGAACACGTCGGTGTCCGACTCCCCGAAGACATGCGGCACATTCGCGTTGTCGCGCACGATCTCGACCGGCGCGGTGATCCGGGCGACGTTGTGCACGGCCTCGTAATCGGGCAGCGAGCGTGCGGCGAGGTAATAGACCGTGGCCCCGGCCAGGAAGGCCAGGATCACCGCGGCCGCGAAAAGCCGCAGAAGCCAGCGGAAAAGCCCGGCCATGTCCGCCCCGTTGTTGACGCCCCCGATACGGCCGTTAGTTAGGGGCAAATGCCAAAGACTGCAACGAGGGGGAAGCTCCAATGGCAAAGGTCGCGTTTCTGGGGCTTGGGGTGATGGGCTATCCCATGGCCGGGCACCTTGCGGCCAGGGGGCATGAGGTCACTGTCTACAACCGCACCGCCGCCAAGGCCGAAGCCTGGGTCGCCCAGCATGGCGGCAGCGCTGCCGCGACGCCCGCTGCCGCAGCCGCGGGCGCAGAATTCGTGATGGCCTGCGTCGGCAACGATGACGACCTGCGCGCGGTCTGTACCGGGACGGAGGGCGCCTTCGCGGGAATGGCCGAAGGCACGATCTTTGTCGATCACACCACCGTTTCGGCCGCCGTGACGCGCGAGATGCACGAGGCCGCCGCCGCCGCGGGCATCGGCTTTGTCGATGCACCGGTCTCGGGCGGGCAGGCCGGGGCCGAGAACGGGCAGCTTGTCGTGATGTGCGGCGGTACGCAGGCCGCCTATGACCGCGCCGAGCCGATGATCGCATCCTACGCAAAGGCCTGCCGCAGGCTGGGCGACAGCGGGGCAGGGCAACTGACCAAGATGGTCAACCAGATCTGCATCGCGGGGCTGGTGCAGGGGCTGGCCGAGGGGCTGCATTTCGCCGAGAAGGCGGGGCTTGACGGGCGCGCGGTGGTGGAGGTGATCGGCGGCGGCGCTGCCGGAAGCTGGCAGATGATGAACCGCTACGAGTCGATGATCGAGGACCGCTTCGATTTCGGCTTCGCCGTCGACTGGATGCGCAAGGATCTCGGGATCTGCCTTGCGACCGCCAACGAGACCGGCGCCAGCCTGCCGGTAACGGCCCTGGTCGATCAGTTCTACAAGGACGTGCAGAAACTTGGCGGCGGGCGCTGGGACACATCGAGCCTGATCGCACGGCTCCGTGCGATGGGCTGAGGCGCAAGGGGGGGGCGGCAGGCTGCGGATTCGCTGAAGGAAGGGACGTTATCGGGCGACGTTGTCAGGTTGCCTTCGCCCGGCATCCCGCAAGCACTTCGCCCTGGCCCGGCATGCCCCCGCCGCCAATTCCGTTCTCCAAACCGCAGGATGGCCGCGGGCCAGCCTTGTCGGGATGGACCAGTGTCACGCGGCCTCCGAGTTCTGCATGTCGAGCACCGGAACGCCGTCCACGAGGACCTTGCGCGATCGTTCGTCCCGGTGGCGGCCGAAGATCTGAGGCTTTGCCATGGACAACAGCATGTCGGCCCGCGCACCGCGCGTTCGCCAACCGCGGCCACATCCGCCGGGCGTGGCCTGGTTGCGGCGCACATGAGCCGACATTTCCCGGTCCGATTCCCGATGGTGTCCATGTCGCCCATCCCGATGCCTGGACGAGAGCGAAACGGGATGGTTCACAGGCGTTCTAGGCTCCAGACTCATTGATCTTCAAAGCCAGAAGATGACGGTTGCGGCGAGGGCGACGGCGGAGAGGAACGTCGTGGCGCACCTGTCATAGCGTGTGGCGATGCGGCGCCAGTCCTTCAGT
>NZ_DSDD01000147.1:0-7835 GCF_011048875.1 Rhodovulum sp. | reverse complement strand
CAGTTCCTCATCCAGCGCGCCCTCGGCCACCACGGGGATCTCGATGATTTCGGACCACCATTCGAACAGGTCGCGTTCGGCCAGCGTCCCGTCGCCCAGGGCCGTCGCGCCGATGGGGCCGAAGGCGATGTAATCCGCGCCCGCCTCGCCCGCGGTCAACCCGTCATGGCGCGAGGCCCCGCAGAAGGCCCCCACGATGGCGTCTGTGCCGAGCGCCTTGCGGACCTTGCGCACGCTGCGCGACCCGTCGGTCAGGTGCACCCCGTCAAGCCCCAGCCGCTCGACCAGGCCCAGATGCGCCTCGATCACCAGCGGCACGTCGCGGGCATGGGCGATCTCGCGCAGGGCATCGGCGGCGCGCGCGACGCTGTCCTCGTCGCGCGTGGCCATTGTTAGCCGCAGGCAGGCCACCGGATGGGCATCCAGCACCGCGGCCAGGCGCGGGGCGAACGTGTCCAGCTCGAAGGCGGGGGGGGTGATGAGGTAGATTTGCGGGCGCTCGATCTCGGCCATTTCGGGGCTCCTCGGGTCGTTCGCGCCCCTATAGCGGGCTTCGCCTTGCTTGACCATCGCCTGAACCGGGCGGGCGCTTGAACCGGGGGACGGGCCCGCGTATCAGGCGGGCGCAGCCCAGCCCGGAGCCCCCCGCATGGCCGATCAGCCTGTCTTTGTCCTTGTCCGCCCGCAGATGGGCGAGAATATCGGTGCGGCGGCGCGGGCGATGTGGAATTTCGGGCTGACGGGCCTGCGGATGGTGGACCCGCGCGATGGCTGGCCGAACCCGCGCGCGGTGGCGCTGGCAAGCGGGGCGGGGCGGCTGCTGGATCATGCGGGCGTCTTTGCCACCACCGCCGAGGCGCTGGCCGATTGCGACTATGTCTATGCCACCACCTCGCGCGCACGGGGGCTGACCAAGCCGGTCGTCACCCCCGAACGCGCGATGGCGCAGGCGCGCGGGATGATCGCGCAGGGCCGCCGGGTCGCGGTGCTGTTCGGTCCCGAGCGCGCGGGGCTGGAAAATGAGGACATCGCGCGGGCCAATGCCATTGTCGAGGTGCCCGCGAACCCGGAATTCCCCTCGCTCAACCTGGCGCAATGCGTGTTGCTGACGGCCTATGAATGGCGCCGCCAGTCGCCCGGCATCCTGCCCGAGCGCGTGCAGATGGCCGGGGCCGCGCCCGCCACGGGGCTGGAGGTCGAGAAACTGGCCGAGCATTTCGAGGAACGGCTTGAGGCGGCGGGGTTCTTCTTTCCCGAAACCAAGGCCGCGAACATGAAGCTGAACCTGCGCAACATGTGGAGCCGGATGCCGCTGACGCGGGCCGATGTGCAGACGCTGCACGGGATGCTGCGGCAATTGATACGGGGGCGCGGCGACGGGCTCTGACTTGAAGGCACCCCTTGGCGGAACTACTGTTCGCCGCAGGCCTCAGACGCGCGGCAGGGACGGGCCGCCGAAAGGGACATCCATGACCAGGAAGCGCAACATCTTCGAGGAGGTCGGCATCGAGGCCCCGCGCGAGCGGCCCGTGGTGCAGCCCGGCGCGATCGACCGCGCGGCCCGTCGGGGCGCGCGCAGCGCGGTGCGGCTGTGGCTGATGATGCTGTTGCTCATCGTCGCCGCGATGCTGGTGATCGGCGCCTTTGCCCGGCTGACCGAGATGCTGGTGCCGATGCCGAACTGGAACCCGCTGTTCGGGGCGCTGCCGCCGCTCGACCCCGGCGACTGGCTGGCGGCGTTCGACCGCTTTCGCCAGAGCCCGGTCTATCGCGGCGAGGCGCATGGGCTGGGGATCGACGAGTTCCATCTGGCCTTCTGGTGGGGCTGGGGCTCGCGCCAGCTGGCGCCCACGGCGCTGGTGCTCTGGGCGGTGGGCTTTGTCGGATTTCTGGCCGCGGGCAAGATGCCCAAGGGCTGGGCGCTGCGCCTGTTGGGGCTGGGCGTCCTGATCGTGTTCCTGGGCGCGGCCGACTGGCTGGTGGGCGGGGGCGGCATCGCGCCGCCGCCCTTCGATTTCCTGTCCTACCGCATGGCGCTGCATATCGGCTTCGGCTTCTCGCTGATCGGGGTGACGGCTTGGTTCATCTTCAAGCTGTCGCGGACCGAGGCCGACCTGTTGCAGGCCCGCCGGGTGCGCGATCCGGCGGGATACGGGATGGCGACGGCGCTGATGCTGCTGGTCTTTCTCCAGATCCTGCTGGGCTCGCAGGTGGCGGGGCTCTATGCGGGGCGGGCCTATACCGACTGGCCGATGATGGCGGGCGACTTCCTGCCGCCGAACCCGTTCCATATCGAACCCGTGTGGCGCAACTTCTTCGAGAATCACGGGCTGGTGCAGTTCCTGCACCGGATGAACGGCTATCTGGTGGCCGTGCTGGGCCTCGTGACCTGGTTTGTCGGGCGCAAGAGCGTGCATCGGCGCACGCGCCGGGCCTTTGACCTGGTGGCGCTGATGGTGCTGACGCAGGCGACGCTGGGGATCGGGACGATCCTGCTCGCCTCGCAATGGCCGATCGCGGTGGCCCACCAGATCGGGGCGATCACGCTCTGGACGCTGGTGCTGCATGCGCGGTTCCTGGCGCGATACCCGGTGCAGCAATCGACGATCCGGGGGTAACGGATGGGTGCGTTCGACGATCTGATGGCGTTCCAGCGCGAGACCGAGGCGCTGGCGCAGGTGATGGGGCGGCTGGGCTGGGACCAGGAAACGGTGATGCCGAAGGGCGCGGCCCAGCAGCGCGCCGACGAGATGGGCGCGCTGGAATCGGTGCTGCACGCGCGCCGGACCGATCCCAGGGTCGGCGAATGGCTGGCGGCGGTGGACGAGGCGGCGCTGGACCCGGCGGGCCGGGCGCAGCTGCGCCATATCCGGCGCAGTTACGCGCGCGCGACGAAACTGCCCGACCGGCTGTCGGCCGAGATCGCCCGGGTCACAAGCCGCGCGCAGGGCATCTGGGCCGAGGCGCGGGCGGGTGACGATGTCGCGCATTTCCTGCCCATCCTGACCGAGGTCGTGCGGCTGAAGCGCGAGGAAGCCTCGGCGCTGGCCGAGGGCGGCAGTCTTTACGACGCGCTGCTGGACGATTACGAGCCGGGCGCCACCGCCGCGGGGCTGGCAGCCATGTTCGACCGGATGCGGCCGCGGCTGGTGGCGTTGCGCGAGCGGATCATGGGATCGGGCCGCGCGCCGGCCGCGCTGTCGGGGCATTTCCCGACCGAGGGCCAGATGGCGCTGGCGCGTGAGGTGGCCGGCCATTTCGGCTATGACTGGCGGCATGGGCGGCTGGACCGGTCGGTGCATCCCTTCACCAGCGGGTCGGGGACGGATGTGCGGATCACGACGCGCGTGGACGAGGCCGAGCCGCTGGGCTGCCTTTACTCCACGCTGCACGAGGTCGGCCATGGTGCCTATGAACAGGGGATCGAGCCCTCCTATCGGCTGACGCCGCTGGGGGCGGGCGTGTCGATGGGCGTGCATGAAAGCCAGAGCCGGATCTACGAGAACCAGCTGGGGCGGTCCCGCGCGTTCTGCGGCTGGCTGCATGGACGGATGACCGGGATCTTCGGGTCCTCGGGCGCCCCCGATCCGGATGCCTTCTACGCCGCGGTCAACCGGGTGCATTCCGGCTTCATCCGCACCGAGGCGGACGAGGTGCATTACAACCTGCATATCATGCTGCGCTTCGATCTGGAGCGCGACCTGATCGCCGGGCGGCTGGAGGTGGCCGATCTGGAAGAGGCCTGGAACGCGCGGTTTCTGGCGGATTTCGGTCTGGCGGTCGACCGGCCGTCGAACGGGGTCCTGCAGGATGTGCATTGGTCGGTGGGGCTGTTCGGCTATTTCCCGACCTACACGCTGGGCAATGTCTATGCCGGGTGCCTTCATACCGCGCTGCGCGCCGCGGTGCCCGCGCTGGACGACGATCTTGCCCGTGGTCATGCCGAACCGGCGACCGCCTGGCTTGCGGTCCAGGTCCAGCGCCATGGCGGGCTGTATCTGCCGGCCGAGATGATCGAGCGCGCCTGCGGATTTGCGCCGCATGAGGGTCCGCTGATGGATTATCTCGACGCAAAGTTCGGCGCACTCTACGATCTGTAAGTGCCCGGAGTGCGGGCTGGAAACGATGTCGGGGCGCTGGTAGAAGGCGGAATGATGCGGCGCGGGACACTCTTGGGCGAGCTGTGGCAAAGCGCACGGCGGGTCGCCTTTGCCATTCTCGGCGGGGTGATCCGGCGCTATTCGCCCGAGGAGATCGAGGAACGGGTCTCGCGTCGGCCGATCCACGAACAGGTCTTCATCGTGCTCGCGGTGCTTCTGGCGCTGCTGTTCACGAGCCTGCTGTTCGCCAATGCCGGTGTCATCGGGCTTCTGGTCTATTTCCTGATCATCATCATCCTGGTGCGCTGATCGGCAGTCACGGGCCGATCACGCAGCCATGACCGGCCGGGCGGATTGCCGTTTTTCCATTGGTTTTCAACTGTCTGAAATTCACCCCACCGAAGCCTGCCGATCTATTGCCACATTTTTTCAATCGGCGGTGATCCGGTTCGCGACAGCCCCCGTATCCCTTGCACAACCACACAGAACAAAGGGAACTGCAAATGGACATCATCGGCCCCCTCGCGCTTGGCACCATTGGTTTCGTCGTGGCCTTCGCCTATATCAACATGCGTCAGACCGAAGAGCAGCTTGCCGAGACGCGCCGCCGCAAGGCTAAAAAAGCCGCTGCCGCGTCGGCGTCGGCCATGCGGATCGCCGCCGAGTGATCCCGGCCTCCTGCGAGTGAAAGGATCAGGGCCGGGTGGGCTCCCGCCCGGCACCGATCCACCCGCTCACGCCTGCCAGTCCGGCGGGCGTTTTTCGAGAAAGGCGCTGATTCCCTCGTTCGTATCGCGCCAGAGCATGTTCTCGACCATCACGTCGCCAGCATGGGCATAGGCGTCGGAAATCTCCATCTCGATCTGTTCGTAGAACGTCCGCTTGCCGATCCGCACCGCGGAGTTGAGTTTGCCTGCGACGGTTTCGGCAAGGGCGCGGGTTTCCTGATCGAGACTGTCATGGGGAACGGCGCGGTTGATGAGCCCCAGCGTGGTCGCCCGGTCGGTGTCGATGAAGGCGCCGGTGGTCAGCATCTCGAACGCCTGCTTGCGCGGGATGTTGCGGGTCAGCGCGACCATGGGCGTCGAACAGAACAGCCCGATATTCACCCCGTTCACCCCGAAGCGCGTGCCCTCGGCGGCGATGGCCATGTCGCAGGAGGCGACAAGCTGGCAGCCCGCGGCGGTGGCAATCCCGTGCGGCGCGGCGATTACCGGCTGGGGCAGGCGCATGAGCCCCGTCATCACCGATGCGCAGCGGGCGAAAAGATCGGCGAAACAGGCGCGCCCGCCATCCTCTGCCTGGCGGCCCTGCTGCATCTCCTTCAGGTCATGGCCCGCGCAGAACGCCTTGCCATTGCCTTTCAGGATCACCACGCGCGTCTCGCGATCCTTGGCCAGTGTGTCGATCTGCGCCTGAAGGGCGGCCAGCATCGCATCCGACAGCGCGTTCAGCCGTTCGGGCGCGTTCAGGGTCAGCGTGGCAATGCCGCCGGCATCCTCACGCAACAGGATTTCGGTCATCTTGTCTCTCCTCGCCTCGGCGGCGAAGACTACGCGTCACAGGGACAGGGGAAAAGCCATGAACGTGGTGATGGACCGGGACGCGCTTGCCGCATTCCTTGCGCGGGAATTTCCGCAGGTCTGCGACGGTTTCGTGATCGAGGAGGTCGCGCCGATGGCCGTGCGGGTGCGCATGGCGGTGGCCGAGCGGCATCTGCGGCCGGGCGGCACGGTGTCGGGGCCGTCGATGTTCGCGCTGGCCGATGTCGGGATCTTCCTGGCGATCCTTGCGATGATCGGACCGAGGGCGCTGGCGGTGACGACCAATTGTTCCATCGACTTCATGCGCAAGCCCGCCGCGGGACGCGACCTGATCTGCGAGGCGCGCCTGCTGAAGCTGGGCCGCGTGCTGGCGGTGGGCGATGCGCTGATCTTTTCGGAAGGAATGGCGGGTGCCGCGGCGCGCGCCGGGCTGACCTATTCGATCCCGCCCAAGGGGTAGGGGGGCCTTCTGCCCCCCGTCCGCGGACGCGGACTCCCCCCGAGGATATTTCCGGCCAGAAGAAGGCAGGGTGTCAGGGCATCAGGCGCGCGACATAGCCCGGCAGCGCGAAGGCGGCCTTGTGCACTTGGGGCGTGTAATAGCCGGTGTCGATGCCTGACGCGGCGAAACGCTGGTCCAGCACGTCGAGCGGGGTCTGGCGCGCGTCGCCATCGGTGCCCCAGCCGAAGGCCATCGGCCCGCCGGCATAGGTGGGCACGGTGGCGAGATAGCAGCCCCAGTCGGCGAAGAGCGCCTTGAAGGCGCGCATCGTGTTCGTCAGTTCGTCCCCCTGCAGGAAGGGCACGCCGTTCTGGGTGACGAGGATGCCGCCGGGCGCAAGCGCGCGTTTCGCATGGCCGTAGAACGTGTCGGTGAACAGCACCTCGCCCGGTCCTACGGGATCGGTCGAATCGACGATGATGACGTCGAAGCCGCCTTCGGTGCGGCGCATGAAGGCCGCGCCGTCGTCGATGACGAGGGTCAGGCGCGGATCGTCGAAGGCGCCCTGGCTGAGCATCGGCAGGTATCGTTTCGAGAAGTCCACGACACCCGCGTCGATCTCGACCATGGTGACATGGGCGACCGAGGGATGGCGCAGCGCCTCGCGCGCCATGCCGCCATCGCCGCCGCCGATGATGAGAACGCGGCGCGCGGCCCCATGCGCCAGGATCGGCACATGGGTCAGCATCTCGTGGTAGATGAAGTTGTCGCCCTCGGTGGTCTGCACCACGTCATCGAGCGTGAGGACGCGGCCGAAGGTGGCGTTCTCGAACACCTTCAGCCGCTGATGCTCCGTCTCGCTGTCATAGAGCAGGCGATCCACGCGCAGGGACAGCGCGTAGTCGGAATGCAGGCTTTCGCGGACCCAGTCGGTCATGCCGCCTGGACGTCCGTCACCAGACCATCGCCGCGCAGCAGTTCCTTGACGCGGACATCCTGGGTCCCGAAAGCGCGCGACAGCACGTCGACGGCGCGCCAGGGTTGCGCATCGCCGCACATGAACACGTCGAAGGCGCCATAGCCGATCTCGGGCCAGGTGTGCACCGAGATATGGCTTTCGGCCAGCACGGCCACGCCGCTCACGCCCTGGGGGCTGAACTTGTGGGTGTGGATATGCAGCAGCGTGGCACCGCATTCGCCCACGCAGTCGCGGAACGCCTGCTGGATGCGGGCCTCGTCGTCGAGACCATGGCCGTTCACCACCTCGATGATGAGATGGGTTCCGGCGAATACCCGACCGTCGCGGCGGATGAAATGGTCATCGCGCGAGTCGTCGACCACGTCACGGGTTACGTCTGCAGCCGATTGGCCGCGGTGATCTTCCGCATGGGCGCCTGTCTCCAGACCGATCCCCAGTTGGAAGAGGTTGGCGTCGCTCATGGCGCTCCCCTTCTGACCAGTAGATTGAATCCAGTCGGTCCCTTAGCGCCCCCCCGGTGCTCCGAAGTTGGGATCGGTTCCGATCATGTGGAGTGGCACGTAAGGGTTCGTGTCGAGTCGATCAAGGGGTTTCTGCTGCGATTGCAACATTCCGTCCCTGGCCGGGCCGGCCGGCCACCATGTCGGGGTCGGCTGCATGGGGCTGGCCATCGACGCGGTTCAGGCCGTATAGGACGCGCAGCCGCTGACCGGAGGGCGATCCATGGCTGAAAGAGACGAAAAGCGGGACGGCATCGCGGCGCGCCCTCT
>NZ_DSDD01000337.1:0-7966 GCF_011048875.1 Rhodovulum sp. | reverse complement strand
GGCTGACGGGCTGACCCGGGCGGGCAGACTAGCCCCTTCGCCCCGCCAAGGTCGAGGGCGATCTGCCCGCCCGGGTCAGCCCGTCAGCCCCTGCATCACCGAGAGGAACCGCGCGACCTCGGCGTCGGTATTGTAATGGCTGAAGGAGAGCCGCACGCAATCGGCCATGGCCAGCGGGACCAGCACATTGCCCGAATAGTGATCCGCCTTGCGCGTATGCACCCGGATGCCGTTCTGCCGCAGATGCTCCACCAGCGCGGGCGAGTCCCGGCCCGCCGCCCGGAAGGACACCACCCCCTCGCGCCCGTCGACCCGGTCGCCGCCGATCTCCGTGATCCCCGCCATCGCGCCCAGGCCGGGCAGGGTGCCGGTGCCGCCGATCGCCGCCCGGGCCAGCCGCCCCTCCTGCGCCGCGATGGCGCGGCCTGCCGCCTCCAGCCGGGCGCGGCGGTCCGGGCTGTCGCAGACCTGCCCGCCCAGCCAGTCCAGATAGGAAACCACCTCGGAAAAGGTCGCACAGGCGCCCGCACCCCGCGTGCCCGGTTCCCAGTTGTCCGCTGGCCCGCCCGCCAGGTTGTCCTTGCCGCAGGCGCCCAGCCGGGCCGAGGCCCAGGCCACGCCATAGCCATGGCGGGCGAACATCTTGCAGGGCGAGACCGCATAGCCATCGACGCCCAGCCCGGCCACCTCCACCGCGCCATGGCTGGCATGCTGGATGGCGTCCACCACGATCAGCGCCGCGGGCGCGACCTGGCGGATCGCGGCGGCGATGGCGGCCACATCGACGGTCATGCCGGTGACGGGCGAGGTGTGCAGGATCGTCGCGACCCGGATATCGGGCGTCAGATGCGCGCGATAGGCCGCGACCCCGACCGTCCCCGTCGCATCGTCATGCGGCACCTCGATCACCGCGCGCCGGTGATCCCGGCCCAGCGCGCCCGCGCGCTGGCGGTTGCGGGATGTTCCGGCGTCGAGCCGATCATCGCGCCGCCCGCCTCGGTGCCCAGCGCGGCGGCGCGCACCAGCCGGAACAGCAGTTCCGTCCCGCTTTCCCCGACGAAGACCCGGCCGCTGCGCGCGTTGAAGAACAGCCGCATATCGGCCTTGCCGGTCTCGATGATCCGCTGCAGCCGCGTGCCGGCCGCGCTCGCCCGCCCGGGATTGTCGGGGATCGCGGCGTGGAACGCGCTTGTCTCGACCACCGATTTCAGATGCAGCGCGCCGCCCGCATTCTCGAAGAAGATGCGCCTGCCCTCGAAGGGGCAGGTCTCGACATGGGCGAAGCGGCTGCGGATCTCGTCCATCAGGCCGGGGGTGTCGGCGATCATCTCGGGCTCCGGTTCGGTGACGGGGGCGGGGCGCCCCGCGCCCGGATATGCCAGCCCGCGCGGTTTGCCCGGCCCCGATGCGGCGTGCGGCTCAGGGCTGGTCGGCCGCCCGGCAGATCTCGTGGCGCAGCAACTCGTCCAGCATGTGCGAGATGTCCTCGATCTCTTCGGCGATCACATGGGTCACGCCCGCCTCGCGCTGCACCCGCCCGGCGACCCGCAACAGCCGCCCCGCGATCACCGCGCGGCGGAAGCGTTCGAACACCCTGGCCCATACGACCACGTTGGCCACGCCGGTCTCGTCCTCCAGCGTGACGAAGATCACCCCCCTGGCGGTGCCCGGCCGCTGGCGCACCAGCACCAGCCCCGCCACGCAGACCCGCGCGCCCGCGGGCGGCAGGTCCAGCATCGCATGCGGCAGGCAGGCGGGCGGTTTCGGCCAGTCGGGGGGGCGCGGATCGGGCATGAGAACAAATATAGAACAAATTTCGCGCCATGCAACCGCCGCGCCGCGCCCGGCCCCGCCGAAACCCGCCGGAAGTCCGACGGAAGTCCGATGAACGTCCGATGGAAATCCGACAGTCGGACACCGCCCCGCGGGGCGGTTTCGTCTTTCGCTGGAAAATCCCTCCCGCCTCGCGTATCTGGGCCTCGATCCGGACAACAGGAGGCACGCCCGGCATGGCGAAGATCACCTATATCGAGTTCAACGGCACCCAGCATGTGGTCGAGGTCGCCAACGGCCTGACCGTCATGGAAGGCGCGCGCGACAACGCCATTCCCGGCATCGACGCCGATTGCGGCGGCGCCTGCGCCTGCTCGACCTGCCATGCCTATATCCATCCCGACTGGGTCGCCCGGCTACCGCCCATCGAGGAGATGGAGGCCGACATGCTTGATTTCGCGTATGAAACCGACCCGAAACGCTCGCGCCTGACCTGCCAGATCAAGGTGACCGATGCGCTGGACGGTCTGATCGTGCAGATGCCCGAAAAGCAGATCTGATGGGCCGGGCGGCCCTTCTTGCGGCCGCCCTTCTCGCCGCGCCCGCCGCGGCCCGGGTCGTTTCGGCCCGCTATGACCAGCCCACGACGCGCTACGATCACGGCGTCCTGGGCGATGCGGTGGAATGGGGCACGCTTGAACTGCGCCTGGCCGACGGCACGATCCGCCGCGTGGTCCTGCCCGAGACCCGCGCCTTCGAGGACACCGCCCCGCGCCTGGCCGACCTCGACAGCGACGGCGCCCCCGAGGTGATCGTCGTGGAAAGCGACCTCGCTCTCGGCGCAAGGCTGTCGATCTACGGCGAAAACGGTCTGATCGCCGCCACCCCCTTCATCGGCACGCGCCACCGCTGGCTCGCCCCCGACTGATCGCGGATCGTCCTCGCCCGGCTCACGGCCGACCGGATCGAGACCCGGCCCACGGGCCTGACCGCCACGCCGACGGGCTTTCGCAGGGCGCTGGGCTGCCGTGACTGACAGGGGGCCAAGGGCCTGGGCCTGTGCTTCTTCTGGCCGGAAATATCCTCGGGGGGTGAATTGGCCGTCAGGCCAAGAGGGGGGCAGACGGCCCCCCTGACCCCGCCGACCTCAAAGCGCCCGCCAGCCGATATCGCGGCGGTAGAACCCGCCGGGCCAGTCGATCCGGTCGACCATGCCATAGGCCCGGTCGCGCGCCTGTTCCAGGCTCGCCCCGCGCGCGGTGACGTTCAGCACCCGCCCGCCCGCGGCCACCACCTGCCCCCCGGCCTCGGCGGTCCCGGCATGGAACACCATATGCGCACTGTCCTCGGGCAGCCCGTCCAGCCCGCCGATGACCGAGCCCTTCTCGTAGGCCCCCGGATAGCCCCGGGCCGCCATCACCACCGTCATAGCGTGATCGTCCGCCCAGTTTACCCGCGCCTCGGCAAGACGCCCCTCGGCGCAGGCCAGCAGCAGGTCCAGCACCTGGCCGCCCAGCCGCATCATCAGCACCTGGGCCTCGGGATCGCCGAAGCGGACATTGTATTCCACCAGCCGCGGCGCGGCGTCCCTGACCATCAGCCCGGCATAGAGCACGCCCCGGTAGGGCGTGCCGCGCCGGGCCATCTCGGCCATGGTGGGGCGCACGATCTCGTCCAGCGCGCGGGCGCAGACGGCATCCGTCATCACCGGAGCAGGGGAATAGGCGCCCATGCCGCCCGTGTTGGGGCCGGTATCGCCCTCGCCCACGCGCTTGTGGTCCTGCGCGGTGCCGATCGGCAGCACGGTCTCGCCGTCGCAGAGCACGAAGAACGAGGCTTCCTCGCCCTCCATGAATTCCTCGATCACCACCTCGGTGCCCGCGCCGCCGAAACTGCCGCCGAACATCTGGTCGATGGCCGCCTCGGCCTCGGACAGGGTTTCGGCCACGATCACGCCCTTGCCCGCGGCCAGCCCGTCGGCCTTGACCACGATGGGGGCGCCCTGCGCGCGGACATAGGCCCTGGCCGCCTCGGCCTCGGTGAAATGGCCATAGGCCGCGGTGGGTGCGCCGCTGGCGTCGCAGATGGCTTTGGTGAACGCCTTGGAGCTTTCCAGCGCCGCCGCGGCCTGAGAGGGGCCGAGGCACAGGATCCCCGCCGCCGCCAGCCGGTCGGCCACGCCCGCGGCCAGCGGCGCCTCGGGGCCGATCACGACGAAATCGACGGCGTTTTCCTCGGCGAAGACCGCGACCGCGCCGCCATCCTCGATATTCAGGGCGGCGCATTCCGCCATCGCGGCGATCCCGGCATTGCCCGGCGCCACGATCAGCCGGTCGCATTTGGGGTTCTGCCGGATCGCCCAGGCCAGTGCATGTTCGCGCCCGCCGCCGCCGAGGATCAGGATATTCATGGGGCTCTCCGCTTGGCCTTCGACCCGGGGCGTTCTAGGCTCGCCGCACGGCAGAGGCAACTCGGATTCCCCGGGCGGAGGCGCGGCGAAGGATGGCATGGGCAGAGCTTTTCGGACCGGCGATGCTGGGCGATCTGGTCGTCGCGCTGGCGACGATCGGGCTGGGCATCTGGCTGCCCGGCCTTGTTGCGCTGCGCCGCTTGCGCAGCCGGCACTGGTGGGAGAAGAAGGCGGGATTCTATCAGGACCTTGTCGCCACGCTGGGCCGGTTGAAGCAGATCGAGGATGCCGCCTTGCAGCACGAGAGCGAGGGTGGGGCGCAGGACGCGGAGGCGGCCATGCGCACCGCCTGGGACCACGAGGAAGCGCGCCAGCGGTTGCGCGGCCTCGCCAATGAGGGGCTGGTGCTGATGTCGCCCGAGATCCAGGAGGCGATCCGGCGCTATTTCCACGGCATGGACCTGGCCCGCGGCAAGGACAGCGCCGTGGAACGGCAGATCGAGCGCGCGACCGTCACGAATGATGCGCTGGTCGAGGTGATCGCGGCGGCGCGGAAGGATCTGGGGGTGCGCGGATGATGTCCGACCTGATCGAGGACGAGGGGCCGGGCGGCAATGCGCCGGAATTCACCGTTTCGGAAATCTCGGGCGCGGTGAAGCGCATGATCGAGGGCGCGTTCACCCATATCCGCGTGCGCGGCGAGGTGGGCCGCGTCAGCCGTCCGCGCTCGGGCCATGTCTATCTGGACCTCAAGGACGACCGGAACGTGCTGGCAAGCGTGATCTGGAAGGGCACCGCGGCGCGGCTCGCCACCCAGCCCGAAGAGGGGATGGAGGTGATCGCCACGGGGCGGCTGACGACCTTTGGCGGGCAGTCGCGCTATCAGATGGTGATCGAGGATATCCAGCCCGCGGGGCTGGGCGCGCTGATGGCGATGCTGGAAAAGCGCAAGGCCGCGCTGGCCGCCGAGGGGCTGTTCGCGGCCGAGCGCAAGCGGGCGCTGCCCTATCTTCCGCAGGTGATCGGGGTGGTGACCTCGCCCTCGGGCGCGGTGGTCCGCGATATCCTGCACCGTTTGCGCGACCGCTTTCCGCGCCGGGTGCTGATCTGGCCCGTGGCTGTGCAGGGGGCGTCCTGTGCGGCGGAAGTGGCGCGTGCGATCCACGGCTTCAACGCGCTCGCGCCGGGTGGGCCGATCCCGCGGCCCGATCTGCTGATCGTCGCCCGCGGCGGCGGCAGCCTCGAGGATCTGTGGGGGTTCAACGAGGAAATCGTGGTGCGTGCCGCGGCCGCGTCCGAGATCCCGCTGATCTCGGCGGTGGGGCATGAGACCGACACGACGCTGATCGACCTTGCCGCCGACCGCCGCGCGCCCACGCCCACCGCGGCGGCAGAGATGGCGGTGCCGGTGCGGCTTGACCTGCTGGCCGCGATCGACGGGTTCGAGGCGCGGCGCTCGCAGGCCATCGCCCGGGCGCTGGGCCAGCGCCGTCAGCGGCTGGCCGATCTGTCGCGCGCGCTGCCGCGGCCCGAAACGCTGGTGCAGGCGGCGGCGCAGCGGCTGGACCGCGCGTCGGAGCGGTTGCCCATGGCGATCCGCGCCCGCGTCAGCCGTGAGCGTCTGCGCCTGTCCGAGGCTGCCGCTGCCTTGCGCCCCGCGGCGCTGGGGCGACGGATCGCGCAGGAGGCCTGGCGGCTTGAGGACCGGGCGGGACGGGTGGCGCCCGCGCTGGAGCGGCTGATCGCCCTGCGCCGACAGCAGCTTGACACCCGCGCTGCGCGGCTGCGGCCCGAGGCGGTGGGGCGCCAGATCGCGGCGCGCGGGCAGGTGCTGGCCGCGCTGGACCGGCGGCTGGCCGCGGCCATGGAGGCGGGGATCGAGCGGCGCCGCACGAAGCTGGATGCGCTCGACCGGGTGCGTCAGGGGCTTGGCTATGAGGAAACGCTCAAGCGCGGATTCGCGGTGGTGCGGGGCGATGGGCAGGTGGTGACCACGAAGGCCGCCGCCGAAGCCGCCGGGGCGCTGGAGATCGAGTTCCGGGATGGCAGGCTTGCCATTGGCGGCCCGGCCGAAAGGGTGCCGAAGCGGCCGCGCAAGGCGCGCAATCCGCCGGATCAGGGCAGCCTGTTCTGATCCGGTCGGCTCAGACCCCGACCTCGGGGCCGGTGCAGATCAGCGGCTCGCGGCTTTGTTTCAACTCGATCAGTTCGGTCTGCATCGGGTCGTTCTCGAACCGCGCCATCAGCCCCGTGGGCGAGCGGTAGAAGCTCCAGCATTGCGGATCGTCGGGACGGTGGTCATAGACAAAGCAGATCTGGCCCTGCTGCTCGTACCAGCTGCCTTCGGTGCATTCGCCGTTGAGAAAGGTCCAGATCACCCGCCGCCCGCCGAGATATTGCTCGGCCCCGTAGGCACGGCCGCGGGAGGCGTAGAACAGCGTCTTGCCGGTGGCGTAGCGCTCGAACTCCTCGCCGCTCATCGCCTGGGGTTCGGCTGCAAGGGCGGGCGTGGCGAGGGCTGCGACCAGGGGCAGGGCGGTCAGGAGGGCGCGCATTCCGTTTCCTTCTCTTGTCATGGCCGGAGTCTGCCAGAGCGGCGCGCGAATGGCCAGTGGCCGGGGTGCGGCGGCAGGCGGCATCGTCCGCGCGCCGGTCAGCGGGCAGGATGGGGCGGCCGTGACCCTGGGGGCGGGGTGGCCCTCTTCCAATGGGGCGCGTTTGCGCATAGGTCAGGGCAGGCGCGGACGCGGCTGGGGCGCAGGAGGCGAGATGGCGTTCTTCAAGAAGCTCAGGGACAGGCTGCGGGGCTCGTCCTCGAAGATCGAGGAGGGGCTTGAGGCCATCGTGCGCGAGGGCGGCCGGGAAGAGGAGATCGAGGTCGAGGAGCCCGGTCCCGATCAATCCGGCCCCGGCGCGGCAAGCGCGGCCGACGCGCCCGGACCCGATGCGGCGTACGCGCCCGAGGCGCGGCCCGCGCCCCTGGTGCTGGGAGCCGCGCTTGCGGTCCCGCCCGAGCCGGTGCAGCGCGCGGACCTGCCCGCCGACCCGCCCCGGGCCGAGGCCGAAGCCGCGCCCGAACCGGAGCCGGAACATCCGCCCGTGCCTGTGGTCGAACCGGAGCCTGAACCCGAGCCGGAACCTGAAGCTGCGCCCGAACCCGAGCCGGAACCGCTGCCCACACCGCCGGTCGAACCGGAACCGGAGCCGGAACCGGAGCCTGACCCGCGGCCCGAACCGGCGACCGGCTGGGCGCCTGCGCCCGCATGGCCGCCTGCGACCGCGCCTGTGACGGGATGGGCGCCTGCGCCCGCATGGCCCGCCGCGCCCGAACCCGAAGCCGGGCAGGCGGCCGAGATGCCCGCGCCGGACGCGGTCGCGGAACAGGCGCCGACCGAATCGGCAGAGGCCGAACCGGCGGGGGCGCTGGCCGAGGATCCGGACGAGGCCGCCGCCGAAACCGCCGCCGCCCCCGAAATCGAGGCCGAGCCAGCCCCGCCCATGCGCGAGGCCGAAGCCATTCCCCCGACGCCGGAGCCGGAACCTGTCCTGACGGTCGAGCCGGAGCCCGAACCCGGGGAAAGCCCCGAGCCGCTGCCCGAGCCGGAGCCGGAGCCGGAGCTGCCGCCCGAGCCTGCGCCTTTGCCCGAGCCCGAGCCGGAACCCGTGCCCGAACCGGAGCCGGAACCGCTGCCGCTGCCCGATCCCGAACCGGAACCGGCGCCGGTGGAATTGCCGTCCGCGCCGTCCGAGACCCCGCCGCCCCCGCCGGTTCGGCCTCTGCCG
>NZ_DSDD01000193.1:0-7980 GCF_011048875.1 Rhodovulum sp. | reverse complement strand
GGTCATGCTAGAGGGCGGCTGGCGAGGTAGCAAATGCAGCAAAGGCAGGCAGAGCATGCGTGAACTTCTCAGACCAATCGGCCTTGTGGCCCTCATGTCGCTGGCCGGCCCCGTGCTGGCGCAGGACGCGGGCGGCACCCCCGAGGCGGCCGAGCCGCCGGTTGCGACCACGGCCGAGATCGAGCGCCTACCGATGGGCGAGGACGCGGCGGACGATGCGCCCCGGGCCTATGTCAAGGAGGTCTTCCAGGATTGGCAGGTGGTCTGCGTCCGGGTGAACGGGGACCGGGAATCCTGCAACATGCAGCAATTGCTGCGGGATTCCGAGGACAACCCGGTGAGCCAAGTCTCGATGGCGCCGCTGCCGCCCGCCGCCGCGCCGCGCGCCGCGGCGGTCGAAATCGCGACGCCGCTGGAGACGTTGCTGAGCGAGGATCTGCGGCTTGGCGTAGATACCGCCGCGCCCAAGCGCTATCGCTTCAGCTTCTGCACACCGCAGGCCTGCTATGCGCGCTTTGCGCTGACCGCCGAGGAGGTCGCAGCCTTCAAGGCCGGGCGTGCCGCCAAGCTCACCATCGTTCCGCTGGTAGCGCCGGACCAGACCGCGGAGATCGCGATGTCGCTGTCGGGCTTCACCGCCGCCTACGACCTGGTGGCCGCGACCCTCGCCGGGCAGTGAGCCGAGACTTGCCGCGGTCCGGGGCACCGGCCCCGGCCGCGGCGCACGCCATCAGGCCCGGCGCAGCGCCAGAACCGCGTTCAGCCCGCCGAAGGCGAAGGCATTGGACAGAACCACATCGACCTGCGCCTCGCGCGCATCGTTGGGCACCACGTCGAGCATGCATTCGGGGTCGAGTTCCTCGTAGCCGATGGTCGGCGCGATCACACCGTCCTTCAGCGCCATGATGCAGGCCAAAAGTTCGACTGCGCCGGTGCCGCCGATCAGGTGGCCATGCATCGACTTGGTGGAGGAGATCATCAGACGGTCTGCATGCGGCCCGAAAACGTCGGCCACCGCCGCGCATTCGGTCTTGTCATTGGCGGCCGTGCCGGTGCCATGGGCGTTGATATAGCCTACATCGGTCGGTGCAAGCTTCGCATCGCGCAGCGCACCTGCGATCGCGCGGGCCGCGCCCTGGCGCGACGGCATCACGATGTCCGAGGCATCGGCGGTCATGGCGAAGCCCACGACTTCGGCAAGGATCTCGGCGCCGCGGGCGCGGGCATGCTCGTACTCCTCGAACACGAAGACCGCCGCCCCCTCGCCCTGGACCATGCCGTTGCGATTGGCGGAGAACGGGCGGCAGGCATCCTTGGACATCACGCGCAGCCCCTCCCAGGCCTTGATCCCGCCGAAGCAGAGCATCGATTCCGAGCCGCCGGTCACGACCACCCGGCTGATGCCCGAGCGGATCAGGTAGAAGGCCTGCCCCATCGCGTGGTTCGAGGACGCGCAGGCGGTGGCCACGGTGAAGGACGGCCCGCGCAGGTTGTAGGCCATCGAGACATGACTGGCCGCGGCATTGTTCATCAGCTTCGGCACGACGAAGGGATGGACGCGGTTCTTGCCCTCTTCGTAGACCGAGCGGTAATTCTCGTCGAGCGTGGTCATGCCCCCGCCCGAGGTGCCCAGCACCACGCCCGCCTCATGCGACAGCTCGCCGCAGAAATCCAGCCCCGATTGCGCGATCGCCTCGCGCGCGGCCATCAGGGTGAACTGGGTGAAGCGGTCGTAAAGCGCGATCTGCTGGCGGTTGAAATAGTCCTCGGGCTTGTAACCCTTGACCTGTCCGCCGATGCGGATCGACAGCCGGTCGATGTCGCGGATGTCCAACTCGCCGATCCCGCAGCGCCCCTCGCGGAAGGCCGTCAGCGTGTCGGGCACATTGTGGCCGAGCGCGTTGATCGTGCCCTGGCCGGTGATGACGACGCGCCTCATGCTTTCTGGTCGGCCACCAGCCCCTCGACGGCGCGCACGATCGCGGCCACCGACGAGATATCGAACTCGCTTTCCGAGGGCTCGTTGGCGTTGAACGGCACCTGGATGTCGAAGGCCTCTTCCATGGCGAAGATCGATTCCACCAGCCCGAGGCTGTCGATCCCCAGATCCTCGAGCGTCGAGTCCATGCTGACATCGGATGGTTCGAGCACGGCCTGCTCGGCGATGATCGCAATCACCTTGTCCTTCACGCTGTCCGGCATCCCTTGCCTCTCTGGCTTATTTGATCGTGGGAGGATCTAGTCGCTTCGCGACAGCTTTGAAACCGCTTTCTGCAATGCAGCTACCTGCGCGAAAAGCCGAGGCAGACGGCGCAGCCCCTTGTAGGCCTCGACATGGGCGTCCATGCGCATCGCGGGGTATCCGAGCAGGACCCGGCCCGCGGGCGCGTTGGTGAAGATCTTGGTCCCGCCGCCCGCGATCACGTCGTCGCCGACAAAGATGTTGTCATTGACGCCGACCTTGCCCGCGAACACCACCCGGTCGCCGATCCGCACCGACCCCGCGATGCCGACCTGCCCGCACAACAGGCAATCGCGGCCGATCACGACGTTGTGGCCGACTTGGACGAGGTTGTCGAGCTTGGTGCCCGACCCAATCCGCGTGTCCCGGATCGTGCCGCGGTCAATGCAGGTATTGGCGCCGATCTCGACGTCATCCCCGATGGTTACCGCGCCCAGCGAATGTATCCGCGTCCAGCCCTGCGCCACCGCGTCGCCGGCATCGCCCAACGTGGCGCGCACGTTCTCGACGGCGGATTTCTCGGGCGTGACGAAAGAGAAGCCGTCCGCCCCGATCACCGCGCCGGGTTGCACGATCACGCGGTCGCCCAGCGTGACGCGCGCGCCGATCCTGACGCCCGCCAGGATCAGCGCATCCGCACCGATCCGCGCCTCCTCGGCGATGAACGCATGCGCCGCGATGCGCGCGCGCGGGCCGATCTCGGCGCGCGGGCCGATGACGACGAGCGGGCCGATCGCGGCACCGTCGCCGATCCGGGCGCCGGGGTCTATCACGGCGGAGGGATGGATGCCCGGCGCGATCTCGGGACCGGGATCCATCAGGCGGGTCAGGTCCGAGAGCGCATAGCGCGGGCGCGGCACGAACAGCGCCGCGCGCAGCCCCAGCGCGCGCCAGTCGGCACCGTCCCACAGGATCGCAGCCTGTGCGCCGCCGCGGGCCAGCCCCTCGGCATAATCGGGCTTCATCGCTAGGGCCAGCGCGTCGGGCCCGGCCTCGGCCGGTTCTGCGGCGCGCGTGATCGTCACCGATCCGTCGCCTTCGAGACGCGCGCCAAGCGCGGTCGCGATCTGGTCGAGTGTGAACGCCATGCCGCCCCCCTGCCCGCGACCGGCACGGCCTGCGCCGTCCGGTCCTGTCGGGTTGCGATTTACCCCCGAACCGGGGCGAGCGCCACCCCGGCGGCCTGCAACGCGTCGAAAATCGCCGCGTCACGGCCATAGACATCGCGGCGATATTGCACCCGCCCGGCGGGCTCGGTGACGGCGGTGCGATAGATGATATGGATCGGCAGCGGATGTTCCAGATCGACCCGCGTCTCGCGCCCGGTGGCAAGCCGCGCGGCGAAGAAGCCCTTGGGGTCGTCGGTCTGGGTGGCCAGCAGCGCATAGGCGAAGTCGAACGGATCGCCCAGACGGATGCAGCCATGGCTGAAGGCGCGCACCTCGCGGTCGAACAGTGATTTCGACGGGGTGTCGTGCAGGTAGATGTTGTAGGGGTTGGGGAACATGAACTTCACCAGCCCCAGCGCGTTGGCCTGCGAGGGCGGCTGCTTGAGGGCGAAGGGGAAGGTGCGCGCGGTGTAGCGCGAGAAATCCACTGCGCCGCGGCTGACCACCCGGCCGCGGGCATCCACCAGTTGCAGATAGCCATGCGCGTTCGGGTTGGCCTGCATCTTGGGAAGGTATTCCTTGACCGCGATCGAGCGCGGGACGTTCCAGGTGGGATTGATGACCATGTGATCCATGACGTCCGAGAACTCGGGCGTGCGCTGGTCGCTGACATTCTTGCCCACGACCGAGCGGGTCTGGAACACCACCTCGCCCGCCTCGACGATGCGGGCGTGGAAATCGGTGATGTTGACCAGAACATGCCGATCGCCCCGGTCGTTGCCCAGCCAGCGCTCGCGCTCCATCGCGACGAGGATGGATTTCAGCCGCTCCTCGGGGGCGATGTTGATCTCGTCCACGGTGCCCGCACCGGCGACGCCATCGGGCTCCAACCCGTGATCGCGCTGGAACGCCTGCACCGCCTTTTGCAGCGCCGCGTCATAGCTGGCGGCGGCGGACCGGGCGAGATAGCCCATGGCGATCATGCGGTTGCGCAGCGCGACCACGGCTGCGCCGGTCTGGCCGGGGCGCAGCGTGCCGGACGGCACGCGCGGACCCCAGCCCCCCTCGGCGATGCGTTGTTCAAGGCGCGTCTTCTCGCGCAGGAGGCGGGCATATTCGGGGCTGCGCGGGGCGAGGCGGCGCAGGACGGCGCCGGGATTGTCGGCCGCGGCCAGCCGGGCCAGCAGGTCGGCCGGGTCGGGCCGGTCGATCTGGCGCTTGATGTCGGTGACCACGCGGCCCGGGTCGATCACGCCCGAGCCGATGTCGCGGGCATAGGAGAGGAACATGCGCGTCGCCATCACCTCGGCCCGGCCGATATCGCGCAGCGTGCGCGCCTCGCGGAAGGCGGCGATCAGCGCGTGGGGATCGTGCCGCGTGGCGGGCAGGCCGTGATCGGGCGCCTGCGCCAGCGCGGTCAGAAGCGCGGCGCGGCGCGCCGCGGCGTCGGCCGTTGTCCAGAAGGCGGCATAGTCGCGGTCGCGGTAGAAGGCGGCGACGGCCACGTCGTCCGACGCCGCCTCGGCCACGGCCTGGCGAAAGGCGGCCTGGTCCATGGCCGCATGGGACGGCAGCGGACCGGCCAGACCCAGAACGAACGCCACGGCGCCGGCCAGCAAGCCGCGACGCAGATCAACAAGACGCATCAACCCATTCCCCTGTCAGGCTTTCCGGTCGCGCAATACCGGCCAACCATCGGCCAATCCATCCGACCTGTCCACATGGAAATCCACAGCCTTGCATCGGGCACGCGCCCCCTGTTGCAGGATTCCAGCGGTCGGCAGGAAACCAAACTGAACCCCAAGTATGAGCAAGTTCTTGCCGGTTTGCCACAGCGCGACTGCCTACGTCGAATCGATGCTTGGCGCAAATGGGCAAATATGCGATAGACTTTTTGGGTCGGAATGACTGGTCCGAGGAAAAAAAACGCCGTGAAATCGCGGCATTGGAACGAAACTGGGGCGGGCGGAGAAAACATGAACATGACCCGGAACGGCATCTCGCGCCGTGGCCTTCTGGCCGCGTTCGCAGCCACCACCGTTGTGGCGGCACCGACTTTCGCAAATGCCTTTGGCGTCCTTCGGGGCGCGGGCGACATCCGGCGGATCCGGATGTATTCGGGGCGCACCGGCGAAAGCATCGACACGATCTACTGGATCGAAGGCGATTACATCAAGGAAGCGGTTAAGGAAATCAACCACTTCATGCGCGACTGGCGGAACGGCCAGACGGTCTCGATGGATCTGCGCAATCTCGATATCATGACGGCGGCGCACAGGCTGCTGGATGTGGACGAGCCCTACATGCTGCTGTCGGGCTATCGCAGCCCGCAGACCAACGCGATGCTGCGCTCGCGTTCGAGCGGCGTGGCCAAGAACTCGCTGCACATGAAGGGTCAGGCCGCGGACCTGCGGCTGAAGAGCCGGTCGGTGGGCCAGATGGCGCGGGCGGCAAGCGCGTGCAATGCGGGCGGCGTGGGAAGCTATTCCGGCTCGAATTTCGTGCATATGGATTGCGGCCCGGTGCGCAGCTGGGGCCGCTGAGGCCAGACGGTCGATACGCAACGAACAAGGCGCCCCACGGGGCGCCTTTTCGCGTTTCGGGGCGCGGGCCGGTCAGTCGACCAGCCGCCAGGTTTCGTGCCGTTCGAGATAGGCTTCCTGCTCGGGGGTCAGGGCGACCTTCTCGGTGCCGGTGATCATCGGACGCACGCCCTCGCGGAAGGAATGACCGATGGTCAGAAGATAGATGTGCAGGATCACGAAGCCCGACACGATATAGGCGACCGCCAGGTGGATATTGGCCACCACCTCCAGCAGGAAGGGCGCATTCGGCAGGGTCTTCCAGAAATTGTAGGTCAGATAGACCAGCCCGGTGCCCCAGACCAGCGGGAAGACCACGGCCTTCAGCGCGGAATAGGCCAGCGCCTGAAGCGGGTTCAGCCGCTGCGCGAGGCTTTTCTGGAAGGGATGGTGTTCGCCCTTGAACACGCCATAGGCATAGTAGCGCGCCACCGCGAAAAGCCCCACCATGCGCGGCAGGAACACCTTCCAGCTGCCCGTGGTGAACAGCCAGAAGGTGGCAAAGACCCATAAGAGCAGCAGCGCCAGCGCGACGATCGTGTGCAGCCGCACCGCCAGTTCAAAGCTGATCAGTCCGTGCACGCCGTTCATACCCAGCCCGGTGAACATCAGGATCACGATGGACCCCGCCTGCGACCAGTGCCAGAGCCGCTCGAAGCGGGGATAGATCAGCACTTCGCGCTCGGTGCAGTCGGGGCATGGCGTGAGCCCGCGTTTGAATGGCGCGGGAGGTTTCACGGCGTCGTCAGTCATGGGTCTTCCCTCCCTTTCCGCCGCGGGTGATGATCCGCAGCACTGTGTGAAGCAGCACGCCCGAGGCCATCGCGAGGAAGAAGGCGATGCCAATCAGCGCGCCCGGGCTGGTCGGGTTCGAGCCGGGCAGGTAGACGCCCGCGATCCCCGCCATGCGGCCCTGCGGGGCGTGGCATTCGTGGCAGTCGACCGCATCGCTTGCGGGCGCGACCATATGGGTGATGGGCCAGTACATATGGGTATCGACGAAACCGTACTGCCCGGAATACTCCTTGCCCGCGGCCGCCATCCCCGCCTCGATCGCCTTGGCCCAGTCGAAATTTGTCCAGTATGCGGTGTCGGTCGTGGGACCCCAGACATTGACATAGGCCAGATGGTTCAGGCCCGCGTCGTAAGCCTGCCGCCCCTCCATCCGCTTGAAGGGCCAGATCCGCGACCGGCCGTCATCCGGGCTGCCCTCGATGCGGTTGATCTCGACCACCTGGGTCGGGTCGATCACCTTGTCGGTGGAGGTGTATTCGACCTGGCCGTTGAACCAGGCGTAATGCGGCACGACATTCTCGCCCCATTCGAAATCGCCCTTTGTGGCAAGATAGGTGTGCCGCGCCGTGCCGTCGCCCTGGACATAGTTCTCTTCATGCGCGGGATTGCCGTCCGCATCCATCCGGCCCGCGGTCGACCAGTCCCAGCCGGTCTTGGTCGCCACCCCGCCCCGGGCGAAGCTGGGGATGTGGCAGGTCTGGCAGGCGATGCGGTCGACATGGTCGTTCAGCTTCCTGCCGGTGACCGAGAATGCCTTGTGCGGCGCATTGCCGTGACAGCTTTCACAGGTGGCGACGTCCTGGCGGATCTGGCCAGGCTTGCCGGTGCCCCCGGGGTCCATCGCGTGGACGTCATAGCGCGAGCCTGCAAAGACGTGCTTGTCGGAATGGTGGCAGGTCGAGCAGGTGAAATTCTCGCCCTCGGCCGACATGTGGACATCGACATCGAGGCTGGGGTGATACAGCGCAGACGACAGGTCGCCGTGCTTCACGTTGTCCCCGCCGCCGCCGTAGAAATGGCAGGAGCCGCAATTCTCGCGCCCGGGCGCGCCCACGCTTTGCGCGGCCTTCTTCAGGTCCACCGCCCAGGCGTCCGCACCGGTGATGGTCTCGCCCTTCGCCTCGAGCGGCGGGTGGCCGGCAGCCGAGTCGAGCTTGGTGTATTGGCCCGAGGTGTCATGGCAGGCCAGGCAATCGACCGCCGTGGCCTCGCTCGGCGGAGGGGCGCTCATGTCGGTCCAGCCATAGCCGGT
>NZ_DSDD01000343.1:0-8037 GCF_011048875.1 Rhodovulum sp. | reverse complement strand
TAGCGCGGTCCGATAACATCCTCGGCGCGGAAATTGCCAAGGTTGCGGAACAGCTGGCCGAGGAAGCTGATGCCCTTGACATTCGATTCGGTCACCCGCCGATTGAGCGCGATCACCCGACCCCGTTCCAGCCCGAAGCGTTCGACATTCTCGACCGTGCCGTTCGCGGCAAACGAGATCGCCACCACCTGCCGCTCGATATTCTCGGGCGCGCGGGGGCCGACCGTCTTCCAGGTATTCTCGACGTAATACCACGCCTCGTCGCGCATCACGCCATTGACCGAGGGGGTGCCGACCAGTTCGGCCACGCTGTCGCGGGTATCCACGCCCACCACGATTGCGGACAGATCCTCCTCGGAGGGGGCGTAGCCGCTCTTGCGAATGATCGGGGAACAGCCCGCAATCGACGCGCACAGAACGACGACGAGCGCCAGTCTGGCGGAACCTGCCCGGGGCCTTGCCATGCCAACCTCTTGTCACAAGGGCTCTTGCCTCCTAATCCGCTTACATCAGAGAGCCACCCGGGTTCAAGGAAGGAACGTCGCCATGACCGATACCGAACACATGGAAACGACGATCCGGCTCGCCGCGCTACCGGGCCGCACGCCGGTATCGCTACGACTGGAACCAGACGCCTCGGAGCGCGCGGCGATGGCCGGACGGCTGGGGCTGCTGGCGCTGAAAAAGCTACGCTTCGAGGGCGAACTGGTGCCCGAGGCGCGGCGCGACTGGCGGCTGTCGGGGCGGCTGGGGGCAACGGTGGTCCAACCCTGCGTGGTGACGCTGGCCCCGGTGACAACGCGGGTCGAGACCGATCTCGTACGTGTCTACCGCGCGGGACTCGCCCCCCCGCCCCCGGGCAGCGAGATCGAGATGCCCGAGGATGACAGCGAGGATCCCCTGCCCGAACGGCTTGATCTGCTGGCGGTGATCGAGGAGGAGCTGGCGCTGGCGCTGCCGCTTTATCCGCGTGCCGAGGGCGCGGAAACCGGCGAGGCCAGCTTTGGCCCGCCCGGGGTGGCCCCGATGCGCGATGAGGACACGAAACCCTTTGCGGCGCTGGCCCGGCTCAAGGGGCGGGACGGGGCCGAATAGCGAGTGTAGCCTTGCGTGTTTCGCCTCGCTTGCGCGAGGCGACCGGGGGCCGGGGGCTGCGCCCCCGGCCCTTTGGGTATTTGGGCCAAGAAGAAAAGGCAGGCGTGGGTGGGGGCTACCAGCGTCCGGTCAGGCTGCGGATCAGCAGCCCCGCGCGGCGGTGGAATTCCGAGGGGGCAAGCCTGCCTTCGGCCACGCGGGTGGGATCGGCGGCGGCGCGGCCGAGGATTGCACCTGCGCGCCAGGCGGTCAGCGCGGCGGGGGTCGCGGCGGGGGGAATCGCGGCGCGCTGGCGCCGGGCGGCAGCAAGCCGGGCAAGCCCCTGGCGGGCCAGCGCGGCGACGGCTGCGGGACGGCCATCAACCAGCGGCAGGCGGCCGCGCGCCTCGAGATCCGGCACCGCCAAGAGCCAGGCGGCGATGCCTTGGGCGAAGGCCAGGTCGCGCAAGGCGCGCTCGCCCGTTGCGGCGCCCAGCACGCGCGCCGCGACCCACATCAGCGTGCCGAAACAGGCGTCGATATGCGCCTCGAACGCCGCCTGATCGGCAAAGGGGGCGCGGGTGCAATCCCAGCGGCGCGCGGCCACGAGAGAATCGAGCAGAATTGCGCCCTCGGGATCGAGGACCTGCGCCAGCGGTGTCGCGACCTCGTGGCGGCGGACCGGGCCGCCGCGCGCGATCTCGTCCAGCACGTCGCGCCACCATTGAAGGCGCATCTCGGCGATCATCGGCTCGGCGGTGAGCCAGGGCGCGCGCGCCACCTCGACATTGAAGGCGTAAAGCGGCAGCAGCCGCTCGCGCGCCGCGACCGGCGCCGTCATCGTGGCCAGGAAGCGGTCGGGATCGCCCCGCCGGACGATCTCGGCGCAGGCATCTATGCTCATCGCGGCCGGGCCACGGTCAGCAGATAGCCGTATTCGGCCCGGCAGGCCCGCCAGGTAGCGATTTCATCCTCGGCCGCCGCCAGCACATCGGCAATCGCGGCGGAGGCGCCGGGGCGGAGGGTTGCGATCTGGCGTTCCATCGGCTGGAAATAGCCCTCCCATGCCGCATCGGACAGGGGGCGCTGACCAAGGATCGCGTATCCCGCCGCCTGGACCTGGGCCGCAATGCCTGCCGCGTCTGTGATCCGGGGGTATTCCCGGTCCCAGAAGGCCCGCGCCCGGGCCGAAGGCGTCGCAGTGAACCAGCAGGCTTCGGAAAACGCCACCGCGCCGCCCGGGGCCAGCGCCGCGCGCCAGCGGCTCAGCCCCTCGGTCACGCCGAGGAAATGGAGCGCGCCGGCCGACCAGATCAGATCGAAGGGACCGGTCAGCGCGCCCATGTCGCCCTGCCGCACCCGGGCCCGCCGCTCATCCGCGAAACGCGCCGTCGCCCGTTCGGCATGATGGGGGTGCAGGTCCACCGCCTCGACCCGGCCGCGCGGCACATGGGCCAGCAGCGCCGCGATATCCGCCCCCGGCCCGCAGCCCGCATCGCAGATCGCGCCATCCGCGGGCACGCCTGCAAGGGCCAGCGCCCAGTCCAGGCTGTCACCGTCGCTCGGCCCGCCGCGGGGCGAATCGTCGTGAAGCGTGAAGAAGGCCGCCCAGTCCATCAGGCGGACCCCGTGACGGGCGCCCCGTCGCGCACCAGTTTCCACACGACCGCATCCAGAAGCGCCTCGAAACTGGCATCGACGATATTGGGCGAGACCCCCACCGTGGCCCAGCGCCTCCCCTGCCCGTCCTCGCTGTCGATGATGACGCGGGTCACGGCCTCGGTGCCGCCATTGGTGATGCGCACCTTGAAATCGACCAGCTTCATATCGTCGATATAGGGCTGGTACAGGCCCAGATCCTTGGCAAGCGCCCGCCAGAGCGCGTTGACCGGCCCCCGGTCACGCCCCTCGGCATCGCGGCTTTCCGAGACCGACAGCTTCTTTTCGCCGCCCACCTTGACCACCACCACCGCCTCGGACTGGCTGACCATCCGGTCATGGCGGTTCTTGCGCCGCTCGACCGTCACCCGGTAGCGCTTGACCTCGAAGAAGGCGGGCAGCCGGTCGAGGATACGCCGCGCGACCAGTTCGAAACTGGCCTGCGCGCCGTCATAGGAATAGCCCTCGCCCTCGCGCGTCTTGATCTCGTCAAGGATCAGCGCCAGCCGCGGATCGCCCTCGGGCACCTCCAGCCCCGCCTCGGCCAGCCGCCTTCGCAGGTTCGACTGCCCGGCCTGGTTCGACATCGGGATCACCCGGATATTGCCGACGCGGGCGGGGTCGATATGCTCGTAGGTCGCGGGTTCCTTGAGGATGGCGCTGGCATGCAGCCCCGCCTTGTGAGCAAAGGCCGAGGCGCCGACATAGGCCGCCGCCTTGCGCGGCACCCGGTTCAGGATGTCATCCAGAAGCCGCGAGGCGTGCGTGAGCCCGGTCAGCGCCTCTGCCGTCACGCCGGTTTCGAACCGGCTGGCATAGGGCTCCTTGAGCAGGAAGGTCGGGATCAGCGTGGTCAGGTTCGCGTTGCCGCAGCGTTCCCCCAGCCCGTTCAGCGTGCCCTGCACCTGCCGCGCGCCCGCATCGACAGCGGCCAGGCTGCACGCCACCGCGTTGCCGGTATCGTCATGGGTGTGGATGCCGATCTGCGTGCCGGGGATGCCGCGGGCGATCACCTCGGCCGTGATCTCGCCGATCTCATGGGGCAGCGTGCCGCCATTGGTGTCGCACAGCACGATCCAGCGCGCGCCCGCCTGATGCGCGGCCACAAGGCAATCAAGCGCATAGGCCGGGTCGGCCTTCCAGCCGTCGAAGAAATGCTCGGCATCGAACAGCGCCTCGCGGCCCTGCGCGGTGACATGGGCGATGGATTTCGCGATGTTTTCGACGTTCTCGGCCAGCGTGATGCCCAGCGCGGTCGTGACGTGGAAATCATGGGTCTTGCCGACGAGGCAGACCGACTGCGTATTGGCGTTCAGGACGGCAGCCAGCACATCGTCATTCTCCGCCGACCGCCCCGCGCGCTTGGTCATGCCGAACGCAGTGAGGGTGGCTTTCGTCTTCGGCGGATGCGCGAAAAAGTCACTGTCGGTGGGGTTCGCACCTGGCCAGCCGCCTTCGATATAGTCAAGCCCGAGCTGGTCGAGCATGGCCGCGATCTGGTGCTTTTCAGCCGTCGAGAATTGCACCCCCTGCGTCTGCTGCCCATCGCGCAGGGTGGTGTCGTAAAGAGTGAGGCGGGTGCGGCTCATGTGAGGCCGTCAAGTTTGCTGGGGTCGAAGTCGCGCTTACTCTGCAACTCCACCCCAAGCCGAGTCATTCGGACTTCGACACCCGCATCAATCAGCACGGATTTGATACGGTCTACTTCAGAAAAGTCTTTCGATTTCATGGCTTGCTCTCTGGCCGCTACCAAAAGAGACTTGGCATGATCCAGAGCAAGATCGCCAATATCAGCAAATTTTCGCGCGGCGCTCAGAATGTTCCGATCCGTCAACCCTAAAAAGTCCGTCGTCGCGCGAAAATCTGCAAGAGCGTCATCATCTCGCTTCGCGCTGTCAAAGGCTGCATGAAGTCGGGTTATGGCGAGCGGCAAATTCAGGTCGTCAGAGATCGCGTCAATGACTTCCTGAATCACATGGCCTTTGTTCAATCTTTTGTTCAACAGACCATCGGATGTCATTGCGCGCGTCCACCGCATTAATGTCCGTTCCGCCTCCCGCGCCTTCGCCTCCGTCCAGTCCATCGGTTTGCGGTAATGCGTCTGCAGCATCACAAACCGGATCACTTCGCCCGGCCAACCTTGATCCAGCAGATCGCGCACGGTGAAGAAATTGCCCAGGCTCTTGGACATCTTCCTGCCCTCAACCTGCAGCATCTCGTTGTGCATCCAGACCCGGGCAAACCCGCCCTCGGGATGGGCACAGCAGCTTTGGGCAATCTCGTTCTCGTGATGGGGAAATTGCAGGTCGATGCCGCCGCCATGAATGTCGAAGGACGCCCCCAGCAATTCATGCGCCATCGCCGAGCATTCGATATGCCAGCCCGGCCGCCCCCGGCCCCAGGGCGAGTCCCAGCCCGGCAATTCGTCGTCCGAGGGCTTCCACAGGACGAAATCCATCGGGTCTTCCTTGAACGGTGCCACCTCGACCCGCGCGCCCGCGATCATGTCGTCGACCGACCGGCCCGACAGCGCGCCATAGGCCGCATAGGACCGCACCCGGAACAGCACATGGCCTTCGGCCGCATAGGCATGGCCCTTGGCGATCAGCCCCTCGATCATGGCGATCATCGCCCCGATCCACTCGGTCGCGCGCGGCTCGCGGGTCGGGCGCAGCGCCCCCAGCGCATCCATGTCGTCATGATACCAGCCGATGGTCTCGTCCGTCCGCTCGCGGATCAACCCCTCCAGCGACCGCGGATCGCCCGCCGCGCGCCGCGCCTGGGCGGCGGCGTTGATCTTGTCATCGACATCGGTGAAATTACGCACATAAGTTACCGCGCCCTCGCCATACACATGGCGCAACAGCCGGAACAGAACGTCGAAGGTCACCACGGGCCGCGCGTTGCCCAGATGCGCGCGGTCATAAACGGTGGGCCCGCAGACATACATCCGCACATTGGCGGGGTCCAGGGGCTCGAACGTCTCCTTGCGGCGCGTCCTGCTGTTATATAGGCGGATCTCGGTCATGGCGTGGTCCTTCGCGCGCGTCCCGGGCCGGGTTCTGGCATATCCGCGCCGCGATGGGAATATGCCGACCGGCTCGCACAACCGCGCGCCACGGGGCACCCTGCCCGCATGACCGAGGATCAGATCATGGCCTTCTGCGACGCGCTGCCCGGCGCCACGCGCGACCGCCTCGGCTGAGACGCCACACCCCCTTGCCTCTTCTTCTGGCCCCAAATATCCCCGCCGGAGGCATCCGACAGGATACAGGGGCGATGGACCACGACGATCTGGCGCATTGGTCGAAACGGGCCGCCGACTGGGCGCGCGCCTATCACCGGGGGCTGCGCGACCGCCCCGTGCGGCCGAGGACCGCGCCCGGCGCCACCGCCGCCCGCCTGCCCGCCGCCCCGCCCGAGGCCCCCGAGCCGATGGAGGCGATCTGGGCTGACTTCGAGGCGCTGGTGCCGGACGCCATGACCCATTGGCAGCATCCCCGCTTCTTCGCCTATTTCCCGGCGAACGCCGCCCCCGCCTCGATGCTGGCCGAGCAACTGGCCAATGCGATGGCCGCACAATGCATGCTGTGGCAGACGGCCCCCGCCGCGACCGAGATCGAGCAGGCGATGGTGGGCTGGCTGCGGCAGGCGCTGGGGCTTGCCCCCCGCTTCACCGGCACGATCCATGACAGCGCGACCACCGCGACGCTGGCCGCGGTGCTGACGATGCGCGAACGCGCGCTGGGCTGGGCGGGCAACGCGCAGGGGCTTTCGGGCCACAAGCGGCTGAGGCTATATGCCAGCGCCCAGACCCATTCCTCGGTCGACAAGGCGGCGCGGGTGGCGGGCATCGGGCAAGAGAACCTGGTCAAGGTGGCGACCGACGCGACGCACGCGATGGACCCCGCCGCGCTTGATGCCGCGATCCGGGCCGATCTGGCGGCGGGCTACCTTCCGGCGGGCGTGATCCTGTGCGTCGGCGGCACCGGGATCGGCGCCATCGACCGGGTGGCCGAGACGCTGGCCGTGGCAAGGGCGCACGGGCTTTACACCCATGTCGATGCGGCTTGGGCGGGCTCGGCGATGATCTGCCCGGAGTTCCGCGACCTCTGGGCGGGGATCGACGCGGCCGACTCGATCGTGGTGAACCCGCACAAGTGGCTGGGCGTGCAGTTCGACTGCGCGGTGCAGTTCCTCGCCGACCCCGCGCCGCAGGTCCGCACGCTGGGGCTGCGGCCCGATTACCTGGAAACTCTGGGCCAGTCGGATGTGACCGATTTCAACGAATGGACGGTGCCGCTGGGCCGCCGCTTCCGGGCGCTCAAGCTGTGGTTCGTGCTGCGCGCCTATGGGCTCGAGGGGTTGCGCGCCCGCATCCGCAACCATGTCGCCTGGGCCGCCGAGGCGCGCGACGCCATCGCCGCCCTGCCCGGTTTCGAGATCGTGACAGAGCCGCGTCTGTCGCTGTTCACCTTCGCGCTTGGCGACGATGCCGCGACCGAGGCGCTTCTGAAACGGGTGAATGATGACGGCCGTGTGTACCTGACCCAGACGCGGCATCAGGGCCGGTTCGTGATCCGGGTGCAGGTCGGGTCGTTCGATTGCAAGCGCGCGGACGTGATGATGCTGCCCCGCGTGCTGGCGGAGGCGAGCGGGGCGGCCTGACGCCGCCCCTGCCCCGGTTCAGAACCGGAACGACGCGCGCAGCGTCGCGGTGGTGGCATCGGCACCCACACCCGAGCTGCCGAACTCGTCGAAATCGTGGTAGAGAACCTCGCCGCCGATGATCCAGGATGGCGACGGCTGCCAGGCAAGCCCCACACCGACGAACGCGCCCGTCTCGTAGCCCAGCGAGGTGCCGGCACGCGCGGCACCCGCCGTGCCGTAGAGCATGGTCGACCCCATGTCGTAACCCACCTGCCCCTTCAGCCGCCAGACATAATCCAGCTCCTCGGCGCCGCCTGCAAGGTCGATATCGGCGCGGTCATAGTCCAGTTCGATGCCGGTCACCAGCGTGCCCATGTCCCAGCGATAGCCGACATGCAAGCCGTAGATTTCGCCATCGCCGTCGCGCGCACCCGAGACATTCACATCGCCATAGCCCAGTTGCAGACCGGCATAGGCGCCGCCCCAATCGCCGCTCGGGGCAGGCGCTGGCACGGGCGCCGCAGCAATGACCGGCGCATCGGCCGGGGCGGGGCTGTAGCTGCCGGCCAGCGCCGGGGTGACCGCAACGGCGCCGAAAGTCAGCGCCAGCGGAAGCGTGAAACGATTCAGTTTCATCGGAATTCTCCTTGCTTC
>NZ_DSDD01000496.1:0-8048 GCF_011048875.1 Rhodovulum sp. | reverse complement strand
TAAACCGGTCGCCCGCCGGCTCCAAACCAGTATCGCGGAACCATAGCAGGAAAATGCCGAGCCATAGAAGAGCCTCGCGACAAATTCAGGGAAGGTGCCTTGCCGCGCGCGCTGCAGCGCGCGATGCTCAGCCCGGAGTGAAGGTAGGGAACCACCGCCATGAGACGACCGTTTGCCCTTCTCGCACTTCTCGGCATGCTGGCTTTTCCCGTCGCCGCCGAGACGCCCGCCCGGTTGACCGTTACCGGTCAGGGTGTGGCGGAGGCCGCGCCCGACATGGCGACGATCACCCTTGGCGTCGCCCACGAGGCTGAAACCCCCGAGGCGGCAATGGACCGGGTTTCGGTCGATCTTGCGGCGGTGCTCGACAACCTGCGCGCTGCGGGAATCGAGCCGCGCGACCTGCAGACGTCGGGGCTCTCGCTGTCGCCGGTCTGGACCGGGCACGAGCAGGGCCAGCGGGCGCAGATCACCGGCTATTCCGCCTCGAACACGCTGAGTGTGCGGGTGCGCGAACTGGACGGGCTGGCCGGGACGCTCGATCGGGTGATTTCCGAGGGTGCGAACCGGTTCCAGGGGCTGAGCTTCGGGATGCAGAACCCCGAGCCGCTGCGCGACGAGGCCCGCCGCCGCGCCGTCTCCGAGGCGCTGCGCAAGGCCGCGCTGTTGGCCGATGCTGCCGGTCTGACATTGGGTCCGGTGCTGTCTCTTGAAGAAGAAGGCGCCGACATGCCGCATCCGGTCAGGTTAGAGGCCTCCCGGATGGGGGGCGACGCGGTCCCCGTCGCGCCGGGTGAACTGACCATCGAGGCGCGGGTCCGGATGGTCTTTGCCTTGGGCGAGTAATCCCGAGAAGGGCAGGGCGCGCCACCGCGCCCCGCCCGGACTGCCTCAGACCCTTGCCAGCGCCTGTTCCAGATCGGCGATGATGTCGGCGGCGTCCTCGATCCCGATCGAAACGCGCAGCGTATCGGGTGCGGCACCGGCGGCGACCTGCTGCGTCTCGCTCAACTGCCGGTGCGTGGTCGAGGCCGGGTGGATGATCAGCGAGCGCGTGTCGCCGAGATTCGCCACATGGCTGAACAGGTTGACCGCGCCGACCAGCCGGACACAGGCCTCATAGCCGTCCTTCAGCGCGAAGGTGAACAGCCCCCCGGCACCCTTGGGACAGATCCGCGCAACCCTTTCGTGCCAGGGCGAGGAGGGCAGCCCGGCATAGGTCACACGGGCCACCTTGGGATGGGATTCCAGCCAGCTTGCGACCTTGACCGCATTCTCGACATGGCGCTGCATGCGCAGCGACAGCGTCTCGATCCCCATCAGCGTGTAATGCGCCGCTTGCGGGTTCATCGTCATGCCGAGATCGCGCAAGCCCACGGCGATGCCGTGGAAGGTGAAGGCGAGCGGGCCGAAGGTCTCATGGAACTTCAGCCCGTGATAAGCGGGTTCGGGGTCGGAAAGCGAGGGGAACTTGCCGCTGGCCGACCAGTCGAAGCGCCCCGAATCGACGATGGCGCCCCCCGTGACCGTGCCGTTGCCCGTCAGATACTTGGTGGCCGAATGGACCACCAGCGTCGCGCCATGCTCGATCGGGCGGCAGAGATAGGGCGTGGCTGAGGTATTGTCGACGATCAGCGGCAGGCCGGCGGCGTCAGCCACACCCGCGATGGCGTCCAGATCGGTGATATAGCCGCCCGGATTGGCGATCGCCTCGCAGAAGATTGCGCGGGTGTCCTCGTCGATGGCGGCCCGCACCGCGTCCAGATCGTCGAAATCGACGAACTTGGCCGACCAGCCGAAGCGTTTGATCGTCTGGCTGAACTGCGTGACCGTGCCGCCGTAAAGCCGGGTCGAGGCGACCAGGTTCCGCCCCGGCCCCATCAGCGGGAACAGCGCCATGATCTGCGCCGCATGCCCCGAAGAACAGCAGATGCCGCCCACCCCGCCTTCAAGCGTGGCGATGCGTTCGGCCAGGACCGATACGGTGGGATTGGTCAGCCGCGAGTAGATATAGCCCACTTCCTGAAGGTTGAACAACGCCGCGGCATGGTCGGCGTCGCGGAACACATAGGCCGTGGTCTGGTAGATCGGCGTCTGCCGCGCGCCGGTGGCCGGGTCGGGCCGCGCGCCCGCATGCACCTGCAACGTGTCGAAACCGTATTGCGGAGCCTCGCTCATCGGAACTCTCCCTGTTGTCCGTTTGCCGCCAGCATTAGGCTATCGCCCGCAACCCGGCAACATGAGGGCGGGCAAAAGGACGGCCTTCCGCAGCTGCCGTCGGGCCCGGAACGCCGGCCCCGCGGCGCTGGTCCGGCCGGTCCGATCATCCGCCTGTCCCGCTCAGCGCATCCAGAGATTGTGGCGTTTCAGAATGCTGCGGATCGCCTGTTCGCGCCGGGGCAGGGCCGCGCGGTCGAACAGCGCCCGCGCCCTGGCGCCCTTGCCCTGATAGACGAAACGCTTGATCGGCTCATGCGCCTTGAGAACCTTCTTGACCCTGTTCGGGGCGCAGATCCGTTCCAGCAGGGCGATCACGCGGTCGCTTTCGCGGGCGAATAGCAGCGGCAACGTGCGCCAGTGACAGGTCATGTCGCCATCGAGCCCCGCAAGCTCCGGTCCCGGCCGCCCGCCGCCAAGCCCATGGATCACCAGCGGCAGCGCCACCTGGTCGAGCCATGGGTCCAGCGGCTGGCAGACCAGTTCCGGCGGCGGGTCGTCGCGGATCGCGGTCGCGATGTCAAGGAATCGGCGGCCGAACGTGACCGGGCAGCGATAAAAGAACCAGCCTGCGTTGAAATAGAGATAGCGCTGCCAGTAGTCGTCGGGCTGGCTCGGGTCAAGCGAACTGTCGAAATCCAGCCCGAACCGGTCATAGAGCGATTTCCAGATCGCGGACTGGCCCGGCCCGTAGGGCTCGATCACCGGCCATGTTCCCTCGCGCCGCATCGAGGCCGAGGGTCGGTCGAAATCGAACGGCACCCGCGACAGCGGTCCGGTAATCAGCGTGTCGGTGTCGAAGAAGATGAAGGGCCGATCCGACTCCAGCGCCAGCAGCGCCTCGATCTTGTTGCCCTGGGGATAGGCCGCCCCGAAGGCGCGGCTTTCGAATTCCAGGATCTCGGCTCCGAACTCCGACAGCACGTCGCGCGCGCCGGGATCGTCCATGCGCGGATCGGCGGGCCAGAGCGGCCCCGGCTGCGGCTCGGCCACGATCAGGCGGCCCGCGAAATCCGGGTCCGAGGCACGCAGCGAGGCGGCGAACAGCACTGCCTCGTATTGCAGCCGCCCGGCCTGGCCGACGATCACGATGTCGAACCTGCCGCCTGCTCTCGTCCCCGTCCCAGCCATCGGCCATGGTCCTGCCCGGTCGTTCAGGCCAGTATAGGCAGCCCGTCCGGGCCGGAAAAGCCGGTTCGGCCCGCTCAGCGCCGACGCATCTTGCACGACCTCAAGCGTCCCGAAGGCGCGCGCCAGTCGAGCCGGGCCTTGATCCGCGCGCGGTCACGCTCCTCGATCAGCGCCTGCCCCCGCGCGATCAGCCCCCGCGCCGCCAGCCCGGGCAGGGCCACGCCACGCGACAAGATCATCTGAATCACTCCGGTCATCCGCCTGTCTCCTTCGCATCGATTCCACGACGAGACTGGGGCAGGAATCTGGCGAAAATGTGGCAACAGGAATGTGGCGGCGGCCGCAAGAACGACCGCAGTTGAGCCAGCGCGCCGGGCCGTCAGGATGTGTCGGGAGGGGGAATGGTGGGCGACCCTGGAATCGAACCAGGCATGGGTCTCCCCGGCGGATTTACAGTCCGCTGCCGCACCTTGCAGCGCGTCGCCCTGAGTGAGGGGGTGGATACGCCGGGCTCCGGGGCGCGTCAACAGGAAAATCCCTTGCGGAGGGCGGACCAAGGCCCCAAGGTCCGCGCCAGTTTGCAAAGGGTCTGGACGTGGTGAAGAAACCCGCCTGGGTGATCGAGAAGGAACGCGCCCGGCGCGCGGCGGCGGCCTCGACGGTTTGGCTGTTCGGGCTGCATGCGGTGCGCGATGCGCTGGAAAACCCGCGCCGCGACAAGCTGCGGCTGATGGTGACGAAGAACGCGGCCGACCGGCTGGCAGAGGCCATCGCGGCCAGCGGGATCGCCCCCGAGATCTGCGATCCGCGCCGCTTCGACGCGCCGCTCGATCCCGGTTCGGTGCATCAGGGCGCAGCGCTCGAGGTGCGGCCGCTGGATTGGGGGCGGCTTGTCGATCTGTGCGTCGCGGGGCCGCGGGGGCGGGTCGTGCTGCTCGACCGGGTGACGGATCCGCATAACGTGGGCGCGATTCTGCGCTCGGCCGAAGTGTTCGGCGCGGCCGCCGTGATCGCGCCGCACCGCCATTCCGCGCCCGAGACCGGCGCGCTGGCCAAGACCGCCTCGGGCGCGCTGGAACGCCAGCCCTATCTGCGGGTGCCGAATCTGGCCCGCGCGATGGAGGAACTGAAGGAAATCGGTTACCGGCTGATCGGGCTCGATGGCGCGGCCGAGGCGACGCTGGCGCAGGTGCTGGCGGATCAGGCGGACGGGCCGGTGGGGCTGGTGCTGGGCGCCGAGGGGCCGGGGCTACGGCAACTGACGCGCGAAAGCTGCGATGCGCTGGCCCGGATCCCGGCCGCGGGGGCGTTCGGCTCGCTCAACGTCTCGAACGCGGCGGCCGTGGCGCTTTATGCTGCAACCGCCGATCCGGCCGGATAGGCCATGCCGCGACATTGCGCCTGCTCGACACGGCCCGATCACAGTTCGCTGAGCGCACTGGAAGCCGGGGCGCGCGCTTCCTACCTGATTACCCAGAGGGCAGGGCCCCGGAACGGTCCTGTCCTGCTTCACTGTCCCTCGTTCCGCGACTCGCGCCCGGGAGCAACCCGCCCGGGCGCTTTTTTGTGTCAGGCTCCGGGCCATGAAAGTCTATTCCGACGACTTCCTGAAAGAGACGCTGACCCAGTCGCGGGTTATCGCGGTCATGGGCATCTCGCCGAATCCGGTGCGGCCCAGCCATTACGTGGCCCGCTATCTCGGGCTGCGCGGCAAGCGGGTGATCCCGGTCAACCCGGGCCATGCCGGCAAGACGCTGTTCGGCGAGACGGTCCTGCCCGACCTGGCCGCGATTCCCGCCGGAATCCCGGTCGACATGGTGGATATCTTTCGCCGCTCCGAACATGTCCCCCCGATCATCGATGAGGCGCTGACGCATCTGCCCGCTTTGGCGACGGTCTGGATGCAGATCGGCGTCCAGAACCCCGAAGCCGCCGCCCGGGCCGAGGCGGCGGGCAAGCGGGTGATCCAGAACCGCTGCCCGAAGATCGAATACCAGCGCCTCTTCGGCGAGCTCCGCATGGGCGGGTTCGCGACGGGGATCATCTCGTCCAGGCTCTGACCCGAGGCCCCATGCCCGACATCCGGCGCCATATCACCCGCGACGTTCCCGTGGCGCACGTGGCCCAGACCCCCGACCAGGTGATCGCCGGGCTCCGCGGCACCAACCACCACGGGGTGGGCACGGTCATCGTGATCGAGGGCGGGGACAGGCTCCTCGGCCAGGTGCGGCTGGCCGAGATCTTCGCCGCCGCGGGCTCGCCGCTGTCGCTTGATCGGTTCGTGCAGGCCCCGCCGGTGACGATCGGCCCCGACACCGACCAGGAGGACGCCGCCTCCACGGCGATCCGCGAACCGCTGGTCTCGCTGCCCGTGGTGAATGCCGAAGGGCGATTCCCGGGCGCGATGCCGCCCCATGCGATCATGCAGGTCCTGCGCAAGGAACATGTGGAGGACCTGCACCATCTCGCGGGCATCTGGCGGCACACCGAGGACGCCCAGCGCGCGCTGACCGAGCCGCCCGTGGTGCGGATGCGCCACCGCCTGCCGTGGCTGATGATCGGGCTGGCAGGCAGCATGGTGGCCACCCAGGTCGTCTCGGGGTTCGAGGCCACGCTGGAACGGCATGTGGCGCTGGCCTTCTTCATCCCGCTGATCGTCTATCTGGCGGACGCGGTCGGCACCCAGACCGAGGCCATCGCGGTCAGGGGGTTGTCGCTGACCACGGGCGGGCTCAGGCGGGTGCTGCTGGGCGAGTTGGGCACGGGACTCCTGATCGGGTTTTGCCTCGCGCCAGCGGCGGCGGGGTTCGAACTCCTGATGTTCGGCCAGCCGGGGCTTGCCACCGTGCTGGGCGCCTCGATCCTCGCGACCTGCGCGATCGCAACCACCATCGGGCTGATGCTGCCTTGGGCGTTCGCCCGGATCGGCTGGGATCCGGCCCTGTCCAGCGGACCGATCGCCAGCGTGATCCAGGACGTGCTCAGCCTGCTGATCTATTTCCTGATCGCGTCGGCGGTGCTGGGCTAGCCGCGCGCCTGTTTCTCTGCAATGCCGCTTGTCCCCTCGCGGCGTTCGAGTTCGGCCAGAACGTCCGCCAGCGACAGGTCGCGGGCGGCCAGCATCACCAGCAGATGATAGAGCACGTCCGCCGCCTCGGCCGTCAGCCTCGCGCGGTCGCCCCGGACCGCCTCGATCACCGCCTCGACCGCCTCTTCGCCGAACTTCTCGGCGCATTTCTCGGGACCCCTGGCCAGCAGTCGCGCCGTCCACGAGGTCTCGGGGTCGGCCCCCTTGCGCGCCGCGATCGTGGCCGCCAGCCGGTCGAGCGCGCTCATGCCGGCCTCACGGGGATACCGGCCGCGGCCATGTGCGCCTTGGCCTCGCCGATCGTGTAGGTGCCGAAATGGAAGATCGAGGCGGCCAGAACCGCGCTTGCCCCCCCTTCCGTCACCCCTTCGACCAGATGATCCAGCGTGCCCACCCCCCCCGAGGCGATCACCGGCACGTCCACCGCCGCCACGATGGCGCGGGTCAGGTCCAGATCGAACCCCGCCTTGGTGCCGTCGCGGTCCATGCTGGTCAGCAGGATCTCGCCCGCGCCCTTGGCCACCACGGTCTTCGCGAACTCCACCGCGTCGATCCCCGTCGCCTTGCGCCCGCCATGGGTGAAGATCTCCCACTTTCCGGGCGCCACGCGCTTGGCGTCGATGGCGACCACGATGCACTGGCTGCCGAACTGCTCGGCCGCCTCGCGCACGATGTCGGGATTGGCGACCGCCGCCGAGTTGAAGCTGACCTTGTCGGCCCCCGCCAGCAGCAGCGCGCGCACATCCTCGACCGTGCGCACGCCCCCGCCCACCGTCAGCGGCATGAAGCATTGTTCCGCGCTGCGCCGGACCACGTCGAACATGGTGCCGCGGTTCTCATGAGTGGCGTGGATGTCGAGAAAGCAGAGCTCGTCTGCACCGGCCGCGTCATAGGCCCTGGCGGCCTCGACCGGATCGCCGGCATCGACGAGGTTGACGAAGTTCACGCCCTTGACCACGCGGCCGTCGGCCACGTCGAGGCAGGGGATGATGCGGGTCTTGAGCATGGGTGGCTCCTTTGGTGCCCTCATAGCCCGGGCGCGCGCGAGTTGAAAGCGTCGGAGGCGGGGCGCTGCCCCGCACCCCGGGATATTTGAGGCCAGAAGAAGATGCAAAGGGGCTTCTTCTGGCCGGAAATATCCCGGGGGGAGTCCGAAGGACGGGGGGCAGCGCCCCCCTTCGCGGCTTCAGCTGCGCAGCGCGACCAGCGCCGCGGCTAGGTCGAGCGCCCCGTCATAGAGCGCGCGCCCGGAGATCGCGCCGGAAATCACGCCGGTATCGCGCAAGCCGATCAGGTCGGCCAGCGACGACACGCCGCCCGAGGCGATCACCGGAATCGCCACGGCCCGGGCCAGGTCTTCCGTCGCGGCGATATTGGGTCCCGCCATCGCTCCGTCGCGGTCGATATCGGTGTAGATGATTGCCGCCACGCCGGCGTCCTCGAAGGATCGGGCGAGATCCGTGGCTGTCACCTTGGTATCTTCGGCCCAGCCCCTGGTTGCCACCTTGCCCTTGCGCGCGTCGATGCCCACCGCCACGCGACCCGGAAAGGCACGCGCAGCCTCGTGCACCAGCGCCGGGTTCTCCACCGCCACGGTGCCGAGGATCACCCG
>NZ_DSDD01000428.1:0-8078 GCF_011048875.1 Rhodovulum sp. | reverse complement strand
GGGCTATGCGCTGGGGGTGGGCGAGGTGAAACTGACCGGAATGGTCCGGCCCGACCGCAAGATGCTGACCTATTTCGTGGATTTCACCAAGGCCGTGCAGACCCGCCGCCTGACCATGGGTGTGGCCGATGGCCGGGTCGAAGCCGATGGCGAAACGATCTATCATGTCAAGGACATGAAGGTCGCCCTTTCGGAAAGCTGAGTCGCGAAAGAAGGAGAGCGCCATGCGCCGCGTCGTCATCACGGGGCTGGGTATCGTCTCGCCCATCGGGAACAATGCCGCCGAAGTCGAGGCCAGCCTGCGCGCCGGCCGGTCCGGCATCCGCTTCGAGCCGGTCTATGCCGAGAACGGATTTCGCAGCCAGGTCGCGGGCATCCCGCAGATCGACCTGGAGGCGCTGATCGACAAGCGCAACCTGCGCTTCATGGGGGCGGGCGCGGCCTACAACTTCATTGCGATGGAGCAGGCCATCGCAGATGCGGGGCTGGAGCCGGGCGATGTCTCGAACGCGCGGACGGGGCTGATCATGGGCTCGGGCGGGCCGTCCACCTCGAACTTCTTCACCGCGCACCAGATCGTCAAGGAAAAGGGCAGCCCCAAGCGGATGGGCCCCTTCATGGTGACGCGCTGCATGTCGTCGACGAACTCGGCCTGCCTGGCGACACCGTTCCGGATCAAGGGCGTGAACTACTCGATCACGTCCGCCTGTTCGACATCCGCCCATTGCATCGGCAACGGCACCGAACTGATCCAGATGGGCAAGCAGGACATCGTCTTCGCCGGTGGCGGCGAAGAGGTGGACTGGACGCTGTCCTGCCTGTTCGACGCGATGAACGCGATGTCGTCGAAATACAACGACGCGCCCGAAACCGCCTCGCGCGCCTTCGACGCCACCCGCGACGGCTTCGTGATCGCGGGCGGCGGCGGAACGGTCGTGCTGGAGGAACTGGAGCACGCCCGGGCGCGCGGCGCGAAGATCTATGCCGAGGTCACGGGCTATGGCGCGACGTCCGATGGCTATGACATGGTGGCACCGTCCGGCGAGGGCGGCGAGCGGTCGATGCGGCTGGCGCTGTCCACGCTGCCCGAGGGCCGCAAGGTCGACTACATCAACGCGCATGGCACCTCGACGGTGGCGGGCGACGTGACCGAGGTGAAGGCGGTGCGCGCCGTTTTCGGCGAGGATGCGATGCCCCCCATCGCCTCGACCAAGTCGCTGACCGGCCATTCGCTGGGGGCAACCGGCGTGCATGAGGCGATCTATTCGCTGATCATGATGGAAAAGGGCTTCATCGCGGCCTCGGCCAATATCACCGAGCTGGACCCGGAAATCCGCGAAGGCGAGATCGTGACCGAGTTGCGCGAAGGGGTCGAGATCGACAGCGTTTTGTCCAACAGCTTCGGCTTCGGCGGCACGAACGCGACCCTGGTTTTCAGCAAGTTTCACGGATGACGCCCCATGCCTGAGCTGATGAAGGGAAAACGCGGCCTCGTGATGGGCGTCGCCAACGGCCGCTCGATCGCTTGGGGCATCGCCAAGGCGCTGGCCGACGAAGGCGCGGAACTGGCGTTTTCCCACCAGGGCGAGGCCTTCGGCAGGCGGGTCGAACCGCTGGCCGCCAGCGTCGGGTCGTCGTTCCTTGTGGACGTGGATGTCACCGACGACGCCTCGCTGGAGCACGCCTTTCAGCGGCTGAAGGACGAATGGGGCAGGCTCGATTTCGTGATCCACGCCATCGCCTATTCCGACAAGACGGAACTGACGGGGCGCTTCATCAACACCACGCGCGAGAACTTCAAGAATTCTCTTGCGATTTCATGCTATTCGCTGATCGACGTGGCGCGGCGCGCGCAGCCCTTGATGCCGAACGGCGGCACGATCCTGACGCTGACCTACCAGGGCTCGAACCGGGTCACGCCGTTCTACAACGTGATGGGTGTGGCCAAGGCGGCTTTGGAATCGGCGGTTCGGTATCTGGCTTCGGATTTGGGGGCAGAGGGGATACGGGTGAATGCGATCAGCCCGGGGCCGATGAAGACGCTGGCGGGGGCGGCGATAGCGGGGGGGCGCAAGACCTATCGGCATACCGGGATGAATGCGCCGCTCGGGACCAATGCGACGCTGGAATGTATAGGCGGAACAGCGGTTTACCTGGCTTCGGATTTCGGGGCCTGCACCACGGGCGAGATCATCACCGTGGATGGAGGCTATCACGTCCTGGGCATGCCGCGCTTCGAGAATATCTGAGGCGGCGCCCGGAAACGGCCCGGATCCGAAATCGGAATTCCATATGATTTCCATATGAATTCCATATGACTTTTTTCGCTCGGGACCGGGGCGGGGTCGCGATGGCTGGTCGACCGCCTCAGCCCGGTTTCTTCTGCAGAAGCGGCATCAGGTCGGCCATTTCGGGGCCGCTGCTGCGGCCCGTGACGGCCTTGCGCAGCGGCAGGAAGAGGCCCCTGCCCTTGCGGCCGGTCTTGTCCTTGACCGCGGCGGTCCAGCTGGCCCAGGTCGTCGCGTCATAGGGCGGCTGCTCCAGCAGCGCCAGCGCCTCGGCCACGAAATCGCGGTCTTCGTCATCCACCTGCGGCGCGGCGCCGTCGCGGCAGAGGGTCCACCATTCGGCGATCCCGGCGCGGGTCTCGATGTTCTCGCGGATCACCGACCAGAAGCCTTCGGCCAGCGCCTCCGGCACGCCCAGCGCCGCAAGCTCGTCCTGCACCGCCGCAAGCGGCAGAGCGTGCAGGAGGCGCGCGGTCAGCGGAAAGAGGTCGGCCGGGTTGAAGCTGGTCGGCGCGGCGCCGAACTGGCCGAGATCGAAGCCCGCGGCCAGTTCCTCGATGCTGGCGGCCAGTTCCACCGGCTGCGAGGAGCCGAGCCGAGCCATCAGCGACAGGAGCGCCATGGGTTCCACCCCCTGCGCGCGCAGGTCGCGCAGCGACAGGGTGCCGAAGCGTTTCGACAGCGCCTCGCCCTGCGCGCCGGTCAGCAGCGAATGGTGGGCGAAGGCAGGCGCCGTTCCGCCCAGCGCCTGGATGATCTGGATCTGGGTCGCGGTATTGGTCACATGGTCCGAGCCGCGCACGATATGGGTGACGCCCATCTCGATATCGTCCACCACCGAGGCCAGCGTATAGAGCACCTGCCCGTCGCCGCGGATCAGCACCGGGTCGGACACGCTGGCCGCGTCGATGGAAATCTCGCCGAGGATGCCGTCGGTCCACTCGATCCGCGTCTGGTCGAGCAGAAACCGCCAGTGGCCGGGGCGTTCGGCGCGCAGCCGGGCGCGATCCTCGTCCGTGAGCGAAAGTGCCGCGCGGTCATAGACGGGCGGCTTGCCCATGTTCAGCAGCTTCTTGCGCTTGAGATCCAGTTCGGTCGGCGTCTCGAAACATTCGTAGAAACGCCCCGCCGCGCGCAACTGATCGGCCGCCGCATGATAGCGGTCCAGCCGGGCGGATTGGCGTTCCAGCCGGTCCCAGCCGAGGCCCAGCCAGTCGAGATCCTGCATGATCCCGTCGGCATATTCCTGCGTCGAGCGTTCGGCATCGGTGTCGTCCAGCCGCAGGATGAACTGCCCGCCGGTCTTGCGCGCGATGAGGAAGTTGAACAGCGCCGTGCGCAGGTTGCCCACATGCAGGAAACCGGTGGGCGAAGGGGCAAAGCGGGTGACGGTGGTCATGGGCATTCTCCTGGGACGCCGTCGCTCTTTCACAGAAGCGGGGTTTTGTCCATATGAGGGACAGCGAGAGAGGACCGCCCCATGACCGAGCTGCGCGTGCTGACCACCCCGCCGAGCCTGGACGAGATCGCCGCGCTGGCGCATGAGGCGCGCGAGGCCCTGCCCGAACCGTTTCGCGGCCCGGCGCTGGCGGTGGCGATCCGGGTCGAGGATTTCGCCCCCGAGGACATCCTGGCCGAGATGGAGATCGACGATCCGTTCGAGTTGACCGGCCTCTATGACGGGATCCCGCTGACCGAGAAATCGGTGATGGACCAGCCCGACCGGCCCGACACGATCTGGCTGTTCCGTCGGCCGATCCTGGATGAATGGGTGGAGCGCGAGGATGTGGACCTGCCCGCGCTGGTCGCGCATGTGCTGGTGCATGAATTCGCCCACCATTTCGGCTGGTCCGACGACGACATCGCCGCGATCGACCGCTGGTGGGAGTGAGCGCACAGGCCCTGTGCGAGGCGCGGGCGGGCGGGGATGCGCCTCTTGCGGGGTGTTGACGTGGCAAATGGCGGCGGTCCAGCTATCCTGTGGGCGGGAAAATCCAGGGAGAGGATGCCATGACCGAGATGAGATTGAGCCGCCGTCAGGCGCTGATGGCCGGCGCATCCCTGCCGCTGGCCGCCGCGACCGCCGGAACCGCGCGCGCCGCAGCGCCGATGCCGGGTGCGGCCATGCCGCAATTCCACCGCTTCCGGCTCGGCGGGTTCGAGGTCACGACTCTGCTGGCGGGGACGCGGACGGTCGAGGATCCGCAGACGATCTTCGGCCTGAATGCCAGCCCCGAAGACTTCGCCGCGGCATCGGCGGCGAACATGATCCCCGCGGACAGGACGCAGTTCTTCTTCACCCCCACGGTGGTCAATACCGGGTCCGAACTGGTCCTGTTCGACACCGGCCTGAACCCCGAAGGAATCACCGGCGTTCTGGCGGCGGCGAGCTATTCCGCGGATCAGATCGACAAGGTGGTGATCACCCACATGCATGGCGATCATATCGGCGGGCTGTCGGGCGAGGCGGGCGAGACCTTCGCCAATGCGGCCTATTATACCGGCCAGGTCGAGTTCGACGCCTGGGAGATGGCGGGCGACGAGACGTTCGAGGCCAGGGTGCGGCCGCTGGCCGAGAGGATGACTTTCCTGGACGATGGCGGGGCGGTCGCCTCGGGTGTGACGGCGATGGCGGCCTTCGGGCATACGCCGGGGCACATGGCCTACATGCTGGAAAGCGACGGGCGGCAACTGGTGATCGCGGCGGATTTCGCCAATCACCATGTCTGGTCGCTGGGCTATCCCGACTGGGAGGTGCGGTTCGACCGCGACAAGGAAGCGGCGGCGGCGACGCGGCGGCGGATGCTGGGGATGATGGCGGCGGATGGCGTGCCGTTCATCGGCTATCACATGCCCTTCCCCGGCTTCGGTTTCGTCGAGGCGCGCAGCGAGGGGTTCCGCTATGTGCCCGCAAGTTATCAGATGATGCCGGGCTGATCGGCGCGGAAACGGGCTTGGCCTCGGCGGGCGGGGGTGGCACTCTCGCCCCGGACTTGCCAATGGGGGGGCCGTGCCCGATGCCGGACATCCTGACCGTCACGCTGAACCCGACCGTGGATATCTCGACCGCGGTCGATCATGTCGTGCCGGGCGAAAAGCTGCGCTGCGCCCCGCCGGTCACCGATCCGGGCGGGGGCGGGATCAACGTGGCCCGCGCGATCCGGCTGCTGGGCGGCGAAAGCCGGGCGCTGGTGGCGCTGGGCGGGCATAACGGCGACAAGCTGCGCTGCCTGCTGGAGGGCGAGGGGATCCGCCTGATCCCGTTGCAGGCGCCGGGCGAGACGCGGTTGAGCCTTGCGGTGATGGAGGAGGCGACGGGGCGGCAGTTCCGCTTCGTGCTGCCGGGGCCGGAATGGAACGCGGCGGGGCTGAAGGCGGTGCTGGCGGCGATCACGACGGCGGTGCCGGAGGGCGGGCATGTGGTGCTGTCGGGCAGCGTGCCGGACGGGTTGCCGGACGACATCGCGGGGTGCATCGGGGCGAAGCTGGCGGCGCGGGGCGCACGGCTGATCGTGGACACGTCGGGGCCGGCGCTGGCGCGGCTGGCCGAGGGGGCGGAGGTGCCGCCTTTCCTGCTGCGGATGGATCAGGGCGAGGCGCGGGCCTTGTCGGGGCTGGCGCTGGACAGCCGCGCCGAGAAAGCGGACTTTGCGGCCGGGCTGGTGGCGCGCGGCGTCGCGTCCGTGGTGGTGGTCGGACGTGGCGCGGACGGGTCGGTGCTGGCCGCCGAGGGGGTGCGGCTGCATGCGGTGACGCCGCCGGTGCCGGTCCGCTCCAAGGTGGGGGCGGGCGACAGTTTCCTGGGCGCCTTTGTCCTGTCGCTAAGCCGGGGCGAGGATCTGGCGACCGCGCTGCGCTGGGGCGTGGCGGCGGCAAGTGCGGCGGTGATGACCGATGCGACGAGGCTGTGCACCCGCGAGGACACCGAGGCGCTTTTCGCGCGCTGCGCGGTGACGACCACGCCCTGAGTGGCCGGGCGCGGCCTGCCTCAGGTCGGGTCGCGCCAGCGGTTGACGATGGGATAGCGGCGGTCCAGCCAGAACGCGCGGGGCGTCAGGCGGGCGCCCGGAGCGGCCTGGAAGCGCTTGTATTCGCTGAGACAGACCAGCCGCTCGACCTTCTTCACCATCTCGCGGTCAAGCCCATCGGCCACCAGTTCGCCCACCGATTTCTCGTCGTCGATGAGCCCCTGAAGGATGCGGTCCAGCACCGGATAGGGCGGCAGGCTGTCCTCGTCCTTCTGGTCCGCGCGCAACTCGGCCGAGGGCGGCTTGTCGATCACGCGGGGCGGAATCACCTCGCCCGCCGGGCCCTGCATCCAGTCGCGGTGATTGGCGTTGCGCCAGCGGCAGGTCTCGAAGACGCGTGTCTTGTAGAGATCCTTGATCGGGTTGTAGCCCCCCGCCATGTCGCCATAGATCGTGGCATAGCCCACCGCCACCTCGGACTTGTTGCCGGTGGTCAGCAGCATCTCGCCGAACTTGTTGCTGAGCGCCATCAGGATCAGCCCACGCAGGCGGGACTGGATGTTTTCCTCGGTGATGTCGGGGGCTGTGCCCGCGAACAGCGGCGCCAGCGCCCGGGTGACGGCGGCGCGGGGCCCGTCGATCGGCACCTCGTCCAGCGGGCAGCCCAGCGCGCGGGCCACCGCGGCGGCATCCTCCAGCGAGGCGGGGGAGGTGTATTCCGAGGGCAGCATCACGCAGCGCACATTCGCCGGGCCGATGGCATCGGCGGCAATCGCGGCGACCAGCGCGGAATCGATGCCGCCCGACAGCCCCAGCAGGACGCGGGAAAACCCGCTTTTAGCGAGGTAATCGCCCAGCGCCACGACCATCGCGCGGTAATCCTGTTCCCACGCGTCGGGATGAACCGCGCGCGCCCCGGTTTGGGCCCGCCAGCCCTGCGCGGTGCGGGTGAAACCGACATGGATCATGGCCTCGTCGAAGACGGAGGCCTGCATGGCCAGTTCCCCGCCCGGGTTCAGCACGAAGGAGCCGCCGTCGAACACCTGATCGTCCTGCCCGCCGACGAGGTTGAGATAGACCAGCGGCAGCCCGGTCTCGACCACGCGGGCGACCATGTGCGACAGCCGCAGGTCGGCCTTGCCCCGGTGATAGGGCGAGCCGTTGGGCACCAGCAGGATTTCGGCCCCCGTCTCGGCCAGCGCCTCGGCCACATCCTCGAACCAGGCATCCTCGCAGATCGGCGTGCCGATGCGGACCGGGCCGACCGTGTAGGGGCCGTTGATCGGGCCGCTGTCATAGACGCGCTTTTCGTCGAACACGCCGCCATCGGGCAGGTGATGCTTGAAGATCCGCGCGGTGACCGCGCCGTTCTGGCAGATGTAATAGGCATTGTAGAGATGCCCATGCGCGGCAAAGGGCGCCCCGATTCCCAGCGCGGGGCCCTGCGCGCAATCGCGGGCCAGCGCGTCCACATGGGCCATGGCATCGGCGGTGAAGGCCGGTTTCAGCACCAGATCCTGCACCTGATAGCCGGTCAGGAACATCTCAGGCAGCGCGACCATGTCGGCGCCCGCGCGGCGGCCCTGTTCCCAGGCGGCGCGGGCCTTTGCGGCATTCTCGGCCAGCGCCCCGGTGGTGGGGTTCAGCTGGGCCAGTGTCAGGCGAAAGTTCTCGGCCATGGGCAGTCCCTCGATGCACGCCCGTCACTTAGCAGACTGACGCGCAAGTGAAAGCCGACATCTGGCAAAAACCGTTGTAAGCCACGCCTCGCTCAATTACGGTTTGCGCGCTTTCACAGGATCGGGGCAGAGGGGGCTTTGGT
>NZ_DSDD01000203.1:0-8121 GCF_011048875.1 Rhodovulum sp. | reverse complement strand
GTTTTGCGGATGTCACGATGGGCGCCGCGCGGTTGCAGGCCATCCTGCGCGAACTCAGCGCGCCCTGGGTGACCGACGCGATGACGCCGGCGGATGCACCCAATGTCATGCTGATCGTGCCGCTCGAGGAATTCCATACGCTTGGCGGTATGAGTGCGGCAAGCCAGTTGCGCCGGATGGGCATCTCGGTCTGCCTCTGTCTCGGCCAGTCCGAGGAAGAGATCCTGCAGAAGGTCGCGGCGCGGCGCTTCGACATGATCGCGATTTCCGTCTCCTGCCGCCAGAAGCTTGACGCGGCGCGCCGCCTGATCGGCGAGATCCGCGCGGCGGCAAGCGGTGCGGTGCCGATCGTGATCGGTGGGCGGGTGGTCGAGACGTCGGACGATGTCTGCGCGCTGACCGGGGCGGATCACGCCACGGCCGACCCGCGCGAAGCCTTGAACCTGTGCGGGGTCCGGGCGCCGGTTCCGGCGCCGCATGATCGCCTGGCGAGGATCTGAACATGTGGGGGCAGCCGGAATGGCCGTGTGGGTCAGGGTGACGTCACGGGGCACGAAATACTGGAGCAGTGGCGCAGTGCCGCTGATCGCCCCCGAGATGCTGGGCGAGATCATCGCCACGGCGTCCGACCTTGCGATCGTGATCTCGCTGGAGGGCCGGATCCTGTCGGTGCTGGTGAATGCCGGGCATCGCGCCCATGGCCAGCTGGACCATTGGGAAGGCTGTGACATCCGCGACGTGCTGACCGAGGACAGCCAGCCCAAGCTGGAGGCCAAGCTGAGGCTGTTCACCGAGTGTGGCGACAGCGTCCGCGCGGTGGAGTTGAACCACACCGACGGCAAGATCTGGGATTTCCCGGTGCGCTACTCCTTCCACCGGATCGGCCCGAACGGCAGCGTCCTGCTGATGATGGGTCGCGACCTGCGCCCCATCGCCGAGATGCAGATGCAGCTGATCGAGGCGCAGATGGCGCTGGAGCGGGATTACGAGACCCAGCGCGAATACGACACCCGTTATCGCGTGCTCAGCGAGGCGACGCAGGACGCCTTCGTCTTCGTGGGCACAAAGTCGGGCCGGGTGATCGACGCCAACCCGCCCGCCTGCGCAATTCTAGGTGTGACGCGCAACGACCTGATCGGCAGCGCGTTCGCCCAGGAGTTCGATGGCCGCCGGCGGGCCGAGTTCGTCGAGACCCTGAACCTGCGCGCGATGGACAATGCCGCCGAACCTTTGCCGGCCGAAGCGCGGCGCACCCGCATCCCGCTGCGGGTCGTGCCCACCGCGTTCCGCGCGGCGGGCGAGCCGTTGATCCTGTGCCGGCTCGATCGCGCCGATTTGGCGGGCAGCGCTGCAACCGAGATGGGCGAGACCCTGCGCGCCTTTTTCGAGGAGGGGGTGGACGCGATCGTCTTCACCGATCCCGACGGCACGATCCTGACCGCGAACGAAAGCTTCCTGGGTCTGGCGGACGCGCCGCAGGTCGCCTCGGTCAAGGGGCGTTCGCTCGGCGATTACCTGGCGCGCGGCAGCGTCGATCTGCGCGTTCTGGTCGAGAACGCGGTCCGCTCGGGCCAGATGCGGATGTTCGCGACCAAGCTGGCCGGGGCGTATGGCGCGCAAATCTCGGTCGAGATCTCGGCCACCTACCTGTCGGATCAGGGCCATCCCTGCATCGTCTTCGTGATCCGAGACGCAAGCCGACTGGAAGGCGTGCGCAAGCCCGGCGTTGCCGTGTCGGACGACGCGATGCGCAGCGTGATGGAACTGGTCGGCTCGGCCACGCTGAAGGACATCGTCGCCGAGACGACCGACGTGGTGGAAAAGATGTGCATCGAGACCGCGGTCGAACTGACCCGCAACAACCGGGTGGCCGCGGCCGAGATGCTGGGGCTGTCGCGCCAGAGCCTTTATGTGAAGCTCCGCAAATACGGGCTTCTGAGTCGAGACGGGGGCCACGACTGAGCCCCGACATGAGGATTTTCAGCCCCGAGCGGGTCAGGGAGAGCATGCGCAAGACATGACCGACATATCCAACGCCCAGCCCCGGCGCCTGCCGGAGCCCGCCGCCATGGTGACGCTGATCAAGCCGATCACCTGGTTCCCGCCGATGTGGGCCTATCTCTGCGGCACCGTCTCGTCGGGGGTCTCGCCGCTGTCCAGCCCCGGCCTTGTGCTTCTGGGCATGTTCCTTGCGGGTCCCGTGGTCTGCGGCATGAGCCAGGCGGCGAATGACTGGTGCGACCGGCATGTGGATGCGATCAACGAACCCTATCGCCCGATCCCCTCGGGGCGCATCCCCGGCCGCTGGGGGCTGTGGATCGCGCTGGCGATGTCGGCGCTGTCGCTGGTGATCGGCTGGCAGCTTGGCCCCTGGGGCTTTGGCGCGACCGTGCTGGGCGTTGCCGCGGCCTGGGCTTATTCGGCGGAACCCGTGCGGTTGAAGAAATCGGGCTGGTGGGGGCCGGGTCTGGTCGGCCTGTCCTACGAGACGCTGCCCTGGTTCACCGGGGCCGCAGTGCTCGCCGCGGGGGCGCCGTCGATCTACGTCGTCGTGATCGCGCTGCTATACGGGATCGGTGCGCACGGGATCATGACGCTGAACGATTTCAAGGCGCTGGAGGGTGACCGGCAGACGGGCGTCAACTCGCTGCCCGTGACGCTGGGCCCCGAAAAGGCGGCCTGGGTGGCCAGCATCGGGATGGCGGTGCCGCAGGTCTTGGTGATCGCGCTGCTCTGGCTCTGGGATCGGCCGTTCCATGCTGCGGGTGTTGGCGCCGTCCTACTGGTGCAGTTCTGGGCGATGTCGGTGATGATGAAGGACCCCAAGGGCAAGGCCCCCTGGTATAACGGCGTGGGCGTCGTGCTGTACGTCTCGGGCATGATGATCTCGGCCTTCGCGATCCGCACACTGGGGGCCGGTGCATGACGCTGTCCTGGCTTCAGATCGTCCGGCTGGGCGTGGTGCAGATGTGCATCGGGGCGGTCGTGGTGCTGACCACCACGACCTTCAACCGGCTGATGGTGGTCGAGCTGGCACTGCCGGCGATGCTGCCGGGTTTTCTGGTGGGCCTGCATTACGCAATCCAGATCACGCGGCCGAACTGGGGTTTCCTGTCCGACACAAAGGGCCAGCGCACGCGGTTCATCATCGGCGGCATGGCGGTTCTGGCGCTGGGCGGGTTCGGGGCGGCGGCGGGCGTCGTCGTTCTGGAACAGGACTATGTCTGGGGCCTTGTGGTTTCGCTGCTGGCCTATGTGCTGATCGGCATCGGGGTGGCGGCGTCCGGCACCTGCCTTCTGGCGCTGCTGGCGACCGCCACCGCGCCCGAGCGGCGGGCGGCGGCGGCGACGATCACCTGGCTGATGATGATCGGCGGCATCGCGATAACAGCGGGCGTGGTCGGCCAGTTCCTCGACCCCTACAGCCCCGAGCGGCTGCTGCGCGTGGTGGGCACCGTGGTGATTGCAGCGTTGATGGTCACGACGCTGGCGATCTGGGGCGTCGAACGGCGCGTCGTCACCCGGCGCGAGCCCGAATCCACCCCCTTCCTGCAAGGCTTCCGCGAGATCTGGGCAGAGCGGCGCGCGCGCATCTTCACCTTCTTCGTGTTCCTGTCGATGACCGCCTTCTTCATGCAGGAACTCATCATCGAGCCCTATGCCGGTCTTGTCTTCGGCTATACGCCGGGGCAGTCCACCTCGCTTTCGGGGCTGCAACATGCGGGTGCCTTTGTCGGCATGGTGGTCGTGGGCATCGCCTGCTCGGCGCTTCGGATCGGCCCCTTGCGCAACTGGGTGGTGCTGGGCTGCATCGGCTCGGCACTGGGGCTGTCCTCGGTCGCGGCGCTGGGCAATTACGCGCCGCATCTGCCGCTGGCGCCTGCGGTGATCGCAACGGGCTTCTTCAACGGCGTGTTCACCGTGGCCGCGATCAGCGCGATGATGGCCATGGCGGGCAAAGGCCGCAATGCGCGCGAGGGCACCCGCATGGGAATGTGGGGCGCAGCGCAGGCGATCGCGGCGGGCTTCGGCGGCTTCCTCGGCACTGCTGCGGCGGACCTGATGCGAAGCTTCATGGATGACGCACCGGCCTTCGGCACGGTGTTCATGACCCAAGCGCTGCTGTTCCTGCTCGCGGCCTGGATGGCAGCGAGAATCATCGACTCGAACCGACCCACAACAAAAAACGCGGGCCTTGTCCCGGGGGAGTGAAACACATGATCTTTGACGTTGTCGTTGTTGGTGGCGGCCCTGCCGGGGCCACGGCCGCAGAGGATCTTGCCCGGTCGGGCAAGAAGGTCGCCCTGCTCGACCGCGAGGGGCGGATCAAGCCCTGCGGCGGCGCGATCCCGCCGCGCCTGATGAAGGATTTCGACATCCGTGACGAGCAGCTCGTGGCCAAGATCGACACCGCGCGCATGATCTCGCCCTCGGGCCGCTATGTCGACATCCCGATCGAGAACGGCTTTGTCGGCATGGTCGACCGCAAGGATTTCGACCCCTTCCTGCGGGCGCGTGCCGAACGCGCCGGGGCCACGCGGTTCACGGGCACCTTCCTGCGCGTCGAGCGCGAGGAGGAAAAGACCTTCCTCGTCTTCCGCGACAAGGAAAGCCGCGAGGAGATCCGGCTTCAGACGAAATACGTCATCGGTGCGGACGGGGCGCGCTCGGACGTGGCCCGCGCCGAGGTGCCGGGCGGCGACAAGATCCCCTATGTCATCGCCTATCACGAGATCATCGCCGCCCCGATGGCGGTGGGCAACTACCAGCCCAACCGCTGCGACGTGATCTATGACGGGCGCATCAGCCCCGATTTCTACGGCTGGGTCTTTCCACACGGGCATACCTGCTCGGTCGGCATGGGCACCGGCGTCGACGGGTTCGACCTGAAGCAGGCCACCGCCGACCTGCGCCGGATGGCCGGGCTGGAGCAGGCCGAGACGCTGCGGAAAGAGGGCGCGCCGATACCACTGCGCCCGATGGATTGCTGGGACAATGGCCGCGACGTGGTCGTGGTGGGCGATGCCGCGGGCACCGTCGCGCCCAGCTCGGGCGAGGGCATTTACTACGCGATGTATGGCGGGCGGATCGGCGCGACGGCGGTGTCGGCCGCGCTGGCCTCGGGCCGGGCATCGGATCTGAAACTGGCGCGCCAGATGTTCATGAAGGATCACAAGATGACCTTCCGCGCCCTGCAAAGCATGCAGGATGCCTATTACCACAGCGACGAGCGGCGCGAGCGGTTCGTCTCGCTCTGCCACGACGTGGACGTGCAAAGGCTGACCTTCGAAAGCTACATGAACAAGAAGCTGACGAAGAAGCGCCCGCTGGCCCATATCAAGATCGGCATCAAGAACGTCGCCCACCTGACCGGCCTCGTCTCGCCGCAATACACATGAGCGAGATGATCCCGGCCTGGGTGAATGGCGAACTGACCCCCGTTGAGAAGCTGGAGGCCCATCAAAAGGGCCTTCGACACAAGGCGATTTCGGTCTTCGTGATGGATGGCGACCGCGTGCTGTTGCAGCGCCGGGCACTGGGCAAGTACCACACGCCCGGCTTCTGGACGAACACCTGCTGCACCCATCCCCGCTGGGACGAAAGCGCCGAGGACTGCGCCCGGCGGCGGCTGAGGGAAGAACTGGGGATCACGGACCTTTCGCTCGATTTCCGCCAGCAGGTGGAATACCGCGCCGATGTGGGCAATGGTCTGATCGAGCATGAAGTGGTCGATATCTTCGTCGCGCCCGCCGGGCCTGACCTGCGGATCGAGATGAACCCCGACGAGGTGATGGATGTCAGGTGGATCGACCTGCCCGACCTCGACCGTGCGGTAAGGGACGAGCCCGACGCCTACACGCCCTGGCTGAGGATCTATCTCGACCAGCACCGCGAGAGCATCTTCGGTTCCCTGTCGCCCGCCTAGGGCGGCCCGCCCGCCGGTCGGCCGGATCATCATCCGGTCGGCCGACGGGGCCTGTCAGTCGAACCACGAAAACAGGCTGCCAAGCGCGGTGCGCTGCGGCGGCTTGCAGGAGAGCTTGCGCAAGAACTCGGCGAGTTCGGCCTGCTCGACATGACCCGCGGCCACGGCCACCTCGAACCAGCGCCGCTGCCGCGTCCGGCGATATTTCCAGTCGCGGCGCAATCGCTCGACCAGCATCGGAAACATCTCGACCTCGCAGGAGATCGCCGCGCCATCCGGCATGATCCTGTCGTAACGGTAACGGCCGATCGGGTTGATGCCGACATGGCCAACGGCACCGGCGCGATCAAGGGCCTGGATTTCGGCGAATTTCCAGGGAATCGCACCGTTGATGCGCCATCCCTTGGGCATGACCCAGCGCCCCGAACCGCGCGCGGCGACCATCAGCACGAAAAGCGTTCCGTCCGAACTCCAGCGCATCGGGATTGCGGCGATTTCGGTTCCGTTTCGGGATCTGTCGCGATGGGCCATCATGTCCTGAGCACCTCTCGCCGGCTTGAACCCTCACATCTTTCGCGGATGGTCCGGCGACGAACCGAAAACCGCAGCAAAAAACAACAGTCCACACTGTAGTCGGCGAAAGACAAGGGAATGTTGCCGGGGCGCGCGCTGGTCTCAGACGTTGCGCGAGAACAGGCCCAGAACCGGCATGACCGCGAATTTCACCAGCGGGATCATCAGCCCGCCCAGCAAAAGACCGATCATTCCGTCAAGCCCGGCGGTCACCGCCCATTCGGTAGCTGGGCCGAACTGATCGGGAATGGCCTCGGCCGCAGCGGCCGCGATATGGTGGATGCCGATATAGGGCGCCTTTACCCCCAGTTCGTAAAGGCCATGGACGATGATCGAGCCTCCGACCCAGATCATGGCCGCGGTGCCGACGACGACCAGAAGCCGCATGAAATGCGGCATGGCGCGCACGATGCCGCCTCCCAGCGCCCGGGTTGCCGCCAGCCGCCCCCTGGCAGCCATGGCAAGCCCCGCGTCGTCGGCCTTGACGATCAGCCCGACAACGCCATAGACCGCAACCGTGATGATAAGCCCCGCCACCGCCAGGGCACCGGCCACCTGCCACAACGCCATCCCGTCGGGCAGTGCGGCCAGGGTGATCGTCATGATCTCGGCCGACAGGATGAAATCGGTCTTGATCGCCCCTTTCACCTTTTTCGCTTCGAGGTGGGGATCGGCCTCTTTCCGTTGGGCCAGCGCCTGCCCGTCATGGCCGGGGTGCAGCGCGTGCCAGATCTTTTCTGCCCCCTCGAAGCACAGATAGGCGCCCCCCAACATCAGCAGCGGCGCAATCGCCCATGGCGCAAAGGCCGACAGCAGCAGCGCCAGCGGCAGCAGGATCACCAGCTTGTTGAAGGCCGACCCCCTGGCGATGCTCCAGACGATCGGCAATTCGCGGTCGGCGGAAAAGCCATGGACGTATTTCGGCGTTACGGCGGCATCGTCGATCACCGCGCCTGCGGCCTTGGAGGATGCCTTGACGGCCTGCCCCACGACATCGTCCACCGAGGCCGCTGCCACCTTGGCGATGGCCGCCACGTCGTCGAGAAGCGCCAGAAGCCCGCTCATCCACCCTGCCCCGCGGCAGCAACACCGATTGCGAGCATAGTCGCCGTCAGTCGGCGAACAAGCCCGTTCAGACAGGCTGCGCTCCGGCGTGGGAGGCGTTGCGCATCGCCGCAAGCACGCAGATCGGCAGGGTCAGCAGCACCCCGAAACCCAGCGGCGGCAGCGCGACAAGAACGGTCAGCACGATCATCACGATGGCGCCGACCCTCGTGGCATAGAACATGCCGAAGGGGCTGAGCAGCAGCGCCGCGAGTGCGGCGACGGCGATATTATCGCCGCAGCAAGGGCAGGTGTCGTCGTCGAGCGGGCGGGCGTCACCGAAGCTTCGGGCCATGTCTGTCCCCGCATGTTGCCTGATGACCCGGCGCCGTGCCGTGCCGGACGTCCATGCGACAAGCCTGGGTGCGGAATGGGGCCCGAATGGCGCGGCCGCCGGGGAATTGCGTGAAACTTCTCGTCAATTCAAGCGGCCGCGACCGGATCAGAAATCCAGATTGGCCACGCTCAGCGCGTTCTGCTGGATGAACTCGCGCCGGGGTTCCACGACATCGCCCATC
>NZ_DSDD01000346.1:0-8125 GCF_011048875.1 Rhodovulum sp. | reverse complement strand
CCAGCAGGAGCACCTCCGGCCGCCGCGCCAGCGCCCGGGCCAGTGCCACAGGCTGCTTCTGTCCGCCTGACAAGTCCGCCGGGCGACGGTGCCCGAGATCGCCGAGATGGACGAGTTGCAACAGACGCTCCGCCTCCGCCGCACGCTCGCGTGCGGGCAGATCGCCCATAACGGCGATCACATCGCCTGCCGCCGTCATGTGCGGGAACAGCGCGAAGTCCTGTAACACGAGTCCCGCACGCCTGCGATGGGGGGGTAACCGAGATGTTCCGCGCGGTATCGAGCCAGGCGCTGCCCGCTATCTCGACCCGAGCCGTGTCAGGCTGCCAGAACCCGGCGATCGTCCTGGGCGTCGTGGTCTTGCCGGACCCGGACGGGCCCACCGGCGCAATCAGTTCTGCCTCGCTGACCTCGAAGGACAGGTCCAGCGGAATGGATGCAACGGCCTTGAGCGTGACCTTGAGTGTCATTGCCCCAGCCTCCGACCGACGCGAGCCGACAGCGCGAAGGTCGTGGCGATGGTGAAGAGCGAGATGGCCACCAGCACCGCCGACATGGTCGCGGCCGCCTCCATGTCGAAGGCCTGGACGCGGTCATAGATCGCTATGGCGTTCGTCCTCGTCTCGCCGGGGATCGAGCCGCCCACCATCAGAACTATGCCGAATTCACCCAGAGTATGCGCGAAGGTCAGCACCATCGCCGTCACCACTCCCGGCCAGGCCAGCGGCAGTTCGGATTTCCAAACGGCGCGCAGCGGCGACAGGCCGCTGGACGCGGCGGCTTCTCGCAGTGAATTCGGAATCGCCTCGAAGGCGCGCTGTGCGGGCTGGATCGCGAAGGGCAGATTGAAGATGACGGAGGCCACGACCAATCCTTCGAAGGTAAAGACAAGCTGGTGGCCGAACAGGTCTTGCCAGAACGCGCCCACGGGCGAGTTCCGGCCGAGCGCGACAAGCAGGTAGAAGCCGAAAACGGTAGGCGGCAACACGAGAGGCAGCATCACCAGCCCCTCGACAAGCCCTTTCCCGCGTCGCTTTGGCCGCGCCCTCATTGCATTCTGGCGCATCAGCCGTTCGATACGGTGCAGCCCGCAGGACAGCCCATCTTCAAGCACATCGCGCCAGACACGGCGGGCACGATCTTATCTTCGTGTCCACGAAACCGGCAGCAGCTCACCATTCGCAACCCGAAAGATCGAAACGCGCCATGACCGCCTCCTCGAAGGACCGTGAATCAGGGCGCTGAGACAACGGGAAGCCCGTTTATGAGTTCAGACCCTAATCCTTGCCCGGCATCGGCGGTCCGGTCGCCTCTGCCGAGGTCGGCGACCGGGCTGCGGCGCGCGGCGTTCCTCTCCTCCGGTGCATTCCGCGCCCCGACCACCGGGGGACGAACCTTCGGTGTCACTGGCCATTGCATCGCGCGGCGGTTGTCGCGATATCAGCAGGGCAGCCAAGGCAACGCCATGCCGCAAAGCAATAAGCGCACCGGACGTCGGCCGTCCCTGTCCATGCCGATCCTCAGAACCTCGCGCGCGCAGCATCGGGCGGGGAACCTGACGCTGGGAAGCCTTCTCGCCGGCCTGGGCGAGCGGTCTTTCGGTTGGGCCATCGTGGTGTTCTCGCTGATCACGATCCTGCCGTTGCCGCCGGGCTCGTCGGTGATTACCGCGCTGCCGCTTCTGGTGACCACGCTTCAGATGACACTTGGCTTTCCCCATGTGCGGCTGCCCGGCCCGCTGGCCCGGATGCAGATCGACCGGCAGAAACTGCGCCGGAGGCTGCTGGGGTTGCGACCGGTGACCCGGCGGCTGGAACGCAGGTTGCGCCCGCGCCTTGAGGTGCTTTTTGCACGCAGGCAAGAGCCGCTGCTTGGACTGGCGCTGTTCGTGATCGCTTCACGCTGTTTCTGCCGGTGCCGGGCAGCGGATGGTTTCCGGCGATCGCGCTGTTCATCGTGGGCGTCGGGTTGGTCGATCGCGACGGCGTGGTCGCGGTGCTCGGGCTTGCCTTCGGTGCCTTTGCGGTGCTGCTGACGGTCGTGATCGTCCTGTCCCTTGCCGGAGGTGCCGAAGCGATGATGGGGTGACCGCCTGCACCGGCCCTCTGGGCGATTCCCGGCAAGCGGTTCCGTCCACTACCGAAATGCCGAAAATGCGGCAGCGCAGCATCGGTTGTCGGAAAACTGACAAGCAGCGCCCAGCTCGCCGGGGAAAATCGGCGAAATTGCGGGACCTGTTCGCGCCATCCATGGACATGTCAGGCGCGTCGGCCGATTCTTTGCCGAGAAGTGAGGACGACATGATTTCCACCCCCTTTGAGCCACGTCACCCTCAGGCCGCGGGAAGCCAGCAGATCGAGCGCTTCCCGCTGAACACCGTTTGCGAGGCGGCGAAGATCCTGACCGGCGCCAGCGACCCGATCGCGGCGATGCCTTCGGTTCTGAACGTGCTTTCGTCGTTCATGGGTCTTCGGATGGGGACGCTGGCGCTGCTGGACGACAAGAGCAGGACGGCAGGCGATGGCAAGCCGGTGAACCCCTTCGTTATCGCCGCGACAACGCATGGTGCAACCTGCGCGCCGCCCGAGATCCGGGCGCTGCCGATCCGGGCGACGCGGCAGGTGTTTCGCACCGGTCTCGCGCAATGTCCGCGACGAATTGGACGAGGCCGCAATCCCGCCCGGGGCGCCGCATGACCGGCTGACACTGATCGCGGTTCCGATCCGCGAACAGAACCATTTGCCCTATGTGATTGGCGTGTTGGGCGCCTGGCGCGATCTCGAAGAGGGAGGTCTGCGCTACCTCGAAGAGGATCAGCGCGTGCTCACGATGGTTGCCGCGATCATGGAACAGTCGATCAAGTTCCGCCGACTCGTCACGCGGGATCGCGAGCGGCTGATGGAAGAGACATGTCAGGCGCTGCATTCCGTCAGCGAGACGGCTGTCGATGATTGCCGACTGCGCGACCAGCCGATCAAGGGCATCATCGGCGACAGCCCCGCGATCAAGGCGGTGACGGCACAGATCCGAAAGGTTGCGCGGACCAATACCCCCGTGCTGCTGCGTGGCGAAAGCGGTACCGGCAAGGAACTGTTCGCGAAGGCCGTGCGTGCGCTGTCTGACCGCCGCGACCGTCCCTTCGTCAAGATCAACTGCACGGCGCTGAGCCAGAGCCTTCTGGAATCCGAGCTTTTCGGCCGTGAAAGGGTGTCCTTTACCGGCGCGATCGCCCAGAAGAAAGGCCGGTTCGAACTGGCCGATACCGGCACCCTCTTCCTGGACGAGATCGGCGAGATCGGCCCCGAGTTTCAGGCGAAGCTCCTGCGCAGCCTGCAGGAGGGCGAGTTCGAGAGGGTCGGCGGGGCGAAGACGCTCAAGGTCGATGTGCGGCTGGTGACGGCAACGAACCGCGATCTCGAGGCTGCCGTGGCGCGGGGCGATTTCCGGGCGGACCCTTATTTCCGCATCTGCGTGGTGCCGATCGTCCTGCCGCCCCTGCGCGAGCGCCTGGAGGATGTGCCGCGTTCGGCGCGGGTCTTTATTGACCGGTTCAACGCCCAGAACGGCATGGAAAAGCGGATGACTCCGGCCGCCATGGCAGCCCACGCGCGCTACCAGTTCCCGGGCAATGTCCGCGAGCTCGAGAACTGCGTCAGCCGGGTCGCCGCGCTTTCTTCGGGCAGCGAGATCGACAAGCGCGAACTGGCCTGCATGCAGGGCACCTGTCTTTCAGCAGAGCTTTGGCGCATGCAGTCGGGCGATCGTTCGCCCATCGGCGGGCTGGGCGCGGTTCGCATGCCGCTTCCGGTGATCGACAGCGGTGCGGGCCAGCGCCCGCCGGTCCCGCCCGCGCCGCCGGGGTTCGGCGAACCGGCGTCCCCCACCGCCTTCGCGCCACCTGCGACGCCTGCGTCGCCGACAACCGACGAGTCTGACGACACCGGCGACGAACGCGCGCGCCTGATCGACGCGATGGAGCGGGCTGGCTGGGTTCAGGCCAAGGCTGCCCGCCTCCTGGGCCTGACGCCGCGCCAGATCGGCTATGCGCTCAGGAAGCATGGAATCGAACTGCGCAAGTTCTGGCAGGCGCTTTGCGCACGGGCGGGGGACCGCCCGATTTCGGCCGGGCCGTCAAGCAAGAGGCGCGCGGGGCAGGGGGGCGGTCCTCGCGCGGCTCGACGCGGCCAGCCGGCTCCCGCATCCCGCCTCGCCCATCCTGAATGTCGCGTTTCCGACGCGCTGTCAGCGCGATACGCTCGTGTGGGGTGGTGATGAACCACGCGAAGGTGACGCGATCGTCCAGCACCGCATTTGCCCGCGCGGACTGCGGGGATCATGCTAGGCTTCGCCGATGGAGATGAATGTCGTCCAGCGCCAGACCCAAGGCCTGGCGATGACCGCGAAGATGCAGGCCTCGCTGCGGATCCTGCAGATGAGCCAGTCAGACCTGACCGCCCACCTGGCCGAGGCGACGCTGGAAAATCCCTGTCTCGAGGTGCGCATGCCCGAAGTGGCACCGTCCGTGCCCTCGGGCCTTGGTGGCCGGACGCAAAACGCCGATTTCGACCCGGTGGCCGCGCTGGCCGAGGGCAAGCCCAGTCTCTACCAGCATGTCGGTCGGCAGGTCGCGCAGGCCTTTCCGCATCCAGCCGCCCAGCGCGTTGCGCTGGCTTTTGCCGAGGTGCTGGAGCCTGCCGGATGGCTGGGCAGCCCGGTCGATCAGGTGGCCCGCGCCGCCGGTGTGCCGCTGGTCGTGGCCGAAACGGTGCTGGCGCGGTTGCAGCAATTCGAGCCCGCCGGGCTTTTCGCCCGCAGCCTGACCGAATGCCTGCGCCTGCAGGCTGCCGACAAGGGCCTTCTGACAGGGAGCTTGGGGTGATCCTCGACAACCTCGCGCTGCTGGCCGAGGGTCGGATCGACGACCTGGCCGAGATATGCGACGGCACACCTGACGACGTGCGTGCGGCTCTGGTCACGATCCGCGGACTGGACCCAAAGCCGGGGATGGCCTTCGCCGCCTCCGAAATGCCGGTGCTTCCGCCTGACCTGTGCCTGACCCGGGGCGCGGACGGATGGAAGGTGGACCTGAACCGCTCGGTCCTGCCCGGGCTGCGCGTGACGGCCGGACCCGAAAGCGCGGGCGATGCCGCGGCGCGGGCCCGGCTGTCCTCGGCCCGGTCGCGGGCGCACTGGCCGGTGCGTGCGGTCGAAGGCGGCAGGCAACGCTTCTGCTGACCGCAGGGTTTCTTGTCCGTCACCAGACCGATTTCCTGACGGCAGGTCCCGAGGCTTTGCGCCCGCTGTTGACCGAAGAGGCGGCCGCCGAACTGGGCCTCCACCCCTCGACCATCAGCCGCGCGCTGGCCTATCGCACCATCCAGACCCCGCGCGGCACGCTGCCTTTGCGCGCCTTCTTCAGCCGGGCCTTCACGCCGGGATCGGGGGCGGATGGGCCTTCGCGGGACGCGCTGATCGCACTGGTGGGCCGGATCGTGGCCGCCGAGGATGCCGCGCGTCCGCTCAGCGATGCCGATATCGTCCGCCGGGCCGAGGCTGAGGGTGCACGGCGGGCCCGGCGCACGGTTGCAAAGTATCGCGACATGCTGGAGATCCCGTCTTCTTATGGCCGCCGCAAGCGGGCAGCCTAGCCCGCGGCCGCGCGTGCGGTGAACGCTGTCGTCCCGGCAGCAAAGGCATCGGCCCGGGCCTGCAACGCGGCGTGGTGGGGCGAGCGGATGCAGGTCGGGTCAGTGGCCGTGGCGTCGCCCACCAGCGCCATCGCCTGGCAGCGGCAGCCGCCGAAGTCGATCGTCTTGCGCTCGCAGGACGCGCAGGGCTCGGGCATCCAGTCGGTGCTGCGATAGGCGTTGAAGGCGCTGCCCTCATACCAGATCTCGTGCAAGGGCCGGTCCTGCACCCGGTCAAGGACAAGCCCCGGAATGGTCTGCGCCGCGTGGCAGGGCAGTACCAGCCCGTCGGGGGCCACGTTCAGCCCGGTCGAGCCCCAGCCGCCCATGCAGGGCTTGGGGTAACCGGAATGGTAGTCGGCGGGGACGTAGTCGATCACCAGCACCCCTTTCAGCCGGGCGCGGGCCTCGGCCACGATGGCATCCGCCTCGCGCGCCTGCTCGCGCGTCGGCATCAGCGCGTCGCGGTTCATCAGCGACCAGCCGTGGAACTGGACGGTGGCGACTTCGATCCGGCGCGCGCCCATCTCTACGCCCATCTCGATGGCGCGCGGCAACTGGTGCAGGTTCTGGCGGTGCAGCACCGCGTTCAGCGTCAGCGGAAAGCCGATCTCGCGGATCCAGCGGGCGACATCCATCTTGCGCGCGAACCCGCCGCGATAGCCGCCGATCCGGTCGGCCATCTCGGCATCGGTGCCCTGAAGCGAAAGCTGGATATGGTCGAGCCCGGCCGCGTCCAGTTCCCTCAGTCTTTTCTCGGTCAGCCCGATCCCCGAGGTGATGAGGTTGGTGTAAAGCCCCGCCTCGCGCGCGGCGATCTCGTCCTCGGGCGCGGCATATGTCGCGGCAAGCCGCGCGCGCAGGTCGTCGTTCAGCATCGCGCAGCCGGGGATGTAGAAGGCCGAGCCGCCGCCGCCGGTGAGATGGACGCCCACGGTCTGTTCGCCCACCAGATCGGTCTCGACCGTCTCGCCCTCAAGGTAAAGCGGCACCTTGCCGGGAACGGCAAACAGTTCTGCCCACAGCCCCGGCGCAAGCCGGAACGGGATGCCCAGCGCCACGGTCTTTCGTGCGACCACCCGTTCGTTCAGCGCACCGAAGATTGGGTTCTGCGCCAGAACCTCGTTGATGCCTGCGGTGGCGAACAGGTCAAAGGGCTGCATCTCGCGCTGCGTCAGCAGGCCCGCCACATGGTCGATATCGCCATTGGTCACGAGAATCGATTTAAGCGGCACCTCGCGCAGGCCGGTGGGGTGCAGCGCCACGCAGACCGTGAACTGGCGCCTGATATCGGGCGAGGCGTTCAGGATCGCCCAGTCCTCGCTGTTGCCCGTGACCGCCAGGGAAGATCGGGTCTGGGCAGGTATCGAGCCCCGCCTTGCAAGGCGACAATTCTCGCAGCCGCAATTCCATTGGGACAATCCACCACCGGCAGCCGCCCCGAGGATATGCGCGCGGAATCCCAAAGTGGCCTCCGCGCGCAGCCGCTCGGAACAGGCCGCCCTGATCGTCGCCGCTGTCCGGGCCGTACATGTTGATTTCCATGCCGCACTCGATCTTGCGGAGGGTGGGTTTGGTCCAGGCCATGATGAGTTTTCCCTGAAGTTCCCGCAGGACGGGGGAAGGATCGGCCTTGGCGGCCCCTGCTTCAAAAGAATTGTTCTAAGAAATTATAAAAACGGCGCGAGCAGAGGGGTTTAGCCGTCCAGCTCTGCCACCGGTTCCAGCACGAAGCCACGGTTTCGCAGGGTGCGCAGCTCGAATCCGAAGTCCCGCGTGGGGGCCAGCTTGCGGCGGAGGTAGCCGATATGGACATCGACGACGTTCTCGGAACTGGTGCCCTCGCGCGCCCAGAGCCGGTCGAACAGGTCCGCGCGCGACAGGACTTCGCCGCGATGGCTCCACAGAAGGTCCAGAAGCGCGAATTCCCGCTCGGTCAGCGTGACGCTGGCCGCCGGACCGTGGACGGTGCGGGTTGCCGGGTCCAGCCGCGGGGCAGGGGCGAGGCCCGCGCGGCGCGCGCGACGTTCCTGCACCTTGAGACGGGTCACCAACTCATCAAAGGCGAAGGGCTTGGCGATGTAGTCATCCGCGCCCGCATCCAGTCCGACGGTGCGGTCCTCTACCTCGGACAGCGCGCTCAGCATCAGGATCGGCGTGCGGATGCCCTCGGCGCGCAACTCGCGCACCAGTTCGATGCCGCTGTCCGGGCCGATCGTGACGTCGACGATCGCCGCTCCCGGCCGGTCCTCGCGGAACCTCTTGCGCGCCTCCTCGACGCGATGGGCGCAGATCGTACGATATCCATGCAACGCAAGTCCCCGGGCCAGCGCCGAGGTGATCTCGGGGTCGTCGTCCACGATCAGGATGCTGTTGGCGGTTTCGGCCATCGCGGGACGTCACGCCTCGATCAGGGGCAGGCGCAACGCGACCAGCAT
>NZ_DSDD01000345.1:0-8125 GCF_011048875.1 Rhodovulum sp. | reverse complement strand
TGCTCGCGCCGCGTGACCTTCTTCTTCATCGCATCACGCAGGCCGGGAAAGGCGGGCTGTTTCGGCATAGGTGGGGCTTCTTGCAGGGATGTCCCAGCCTACCAGATCAGGCTGAAATCGGCAGGTTTTTCAGACCTTCCTGACGTAGACTGACTCATGGTGAGGGGGGGCTGCCTTGAAAACTGGACTTTCTGGCTTCGACAACCGAAAAATACCTGCTTTCAAAAGCTTACGCTACCCTCACCACATCCTCGTGTATAATTCAGGCTAGCTGTTTTCCCACTCCAGCTTGGGCACGAAGCGCGGCCGGGTGACGACGAAGCTTTCCATCTGGATGTCGCCGACCCCGAACCAGATCGGCGAGACCGGCGACCGGTAGAGCACCTGGGTTTCGACCAGGATAACGCGATCATTCGCTGGCAACAGCGGTATGCTGGCCTCGAAGATCGTGTTCAGATCGGTCTTGGTCATCGGGGTCAGGCCATTGGTGCCGTAGGACCAGTCGATATCGAGTTCGCGGCCCGTGTCGTCCTTGTCGCATTTGTCGGTGCAGGTGACCACCGTCACGCGCAGACGTCCCAGGGGGTCGGCCGTATTGGTGACATAGTTGAAGATGCTGTCCAGCCCCTCGATATAGGCGGGGGTGATCGGCCCCTCCATTTCCCGGCTCAGCAGGTCCGAGACGGTGTAGGCCCCCTTGAGGTTGATCGTCTTCATGTGGAAGCCGTAGAAATAGGTGATGATGCCGAGCAGCACCCACAGAAACAGGGGCAGCATCAGCAGCAGCTCGATCACCATGTTGCCGCTGGTGTCGCGGGCGAAGCGGCGGAATGGGGCGAGCAGGGCGCGCGGCATCTCTCAGACCCCCGCGCCGGGTTCGTTGACGAAGGCCGAGGTGGCCACCAGCGCATAGCCGTCGCCCGAGGCCTTGTGCAGCCTCAGCCCGAGCCCGACCCCCGGGAAGAACGGGTCGACGACGACGCAGGCGCGCACCATCATCAGGGTGTTCTGCGGGCCCTGGGTGAAATTGGTGACGGGCTGGATCGGGGCGCGGCGGTCGACGCAGGTCGCCACGGCGTCCGGCAGGGTCCAGGTGGTTTTCGACACGGGGGTCATCTCGATCCGGACCACGTTCTTGCAGTCGGGAAAGAGATTGGCCTGACTGCAGACGATCTCCTTGAAGCGGTCGTGATCGAGGCCGGGATGCCTGCCCAGCCGCACCTCGCGCATCGAGACGTCGAGCGCGTGTTCCAGCAGCAGCTGGCGGGTCATCAGGATCGATGCCTCGAGCCCCATCAGGAACATCATCATCACGATCGGCAGGGCGAGGACCACCTCGATGCTGGCGGTCCCCTCCTCCCGGCGCAGCGCGCGCGCGATTCGGGGCAGGAGTCCCGGACATGCTCTCATTCGGTCAGCCTCAGCTGGTTCAGCGACGAGGCGATGGCGCCGAACGTGTCGGACAGGTTCAGCCCGTCGGCCAGGAAGAAATGGTTGACTGTCGTCGCGCATTTGCTCAGCAGTTCCTCCTCGCCGCTGCCGCCTCCGATTTCGAAACCGATGGTGTAGACGAGGATGTCCCTGGCCTTGGCGGCGTTGCAGATGTCCAGCAGTCGCGCGTCCTTGATCGCCCTGCCATGCGAGAGCACCGGCTTCTCGAGCCAGCTGAACCGGCCGAACCACTGGGTGGTGAAGGTCGACCACACCTCCGGATAACCGAGCTGACGCGGCGTGCCGTCCGGCGGCCCGGTCTCGGTGCAGACCCATTCCTGGCGCGATTTCAGATTCCGCAACCGGTCATAGTAGTAAACGGTCTGGTATCCACAGGTTTGTTGCGGTTCGCCGATATAGACGTTGTCGAACCAGCCCGACTTGTAATCGCTGCCGTCCTTGTTGACCCAGCGATACTGGTCGCGGCCGGCATTGTAGACCGAATAGACCGGATCGCCCGGCGTGCCGTCCGCCTTGTCGTAGTGCCAGACCACCGACGGGCCGTCGCGATACTGGGTCTTGAGATAGTGTTGGGTGGTGTTTTGCCCATCGGTCATCAGGATGATGGCCTTGGCATTGTAGCTCTGGGCGTAATTGTAGGGCCGCCCGCGCAGGGCCGGATCGACCAGCATCTCGCTGGAGCTGGTCGCGACAGGCGTCGAGGTCAGGCTGTCCACGACCGAGCGGATCCCGGGATCGAGCAGCGCGGCCCCCCATTTCATGCCCACGTCGATCGAGGTGTTGCCCTGGGCGATCAGCGCGTCGATCGCATCATATGCCTTGGTGTGACTGTCGATCAGCGGTTTGATCCAGCGTTCGCTCTGGATGTTGCAGGACCAGCTGCGTGGCGTGCGGTAATAGCGCCTCCAGGGGTCGAAATGGCCAGTGCGCATGAGCACGTTCTGGGGCGCGGGCGGCAGCCCCGAAAGCGGGTCGGAGACGTAATCGCCAAGGCTGACGCGGGTATAGTCGTCCGACGAGAAGTCGACGCAATGCGATGAGGCATGCTCGTTCGTGACGTTGAACAGCGACAGCAGGTGCGGGCCGGCATTTACCTGTTCGGAATAGGGCACGATCGAGATCGAGACCTTGCCATGCTCGACCTCGCAGGGCTTGTCCGATCCGCGGCTGGCATTCGGGTTGCATTGCATGTGGTAGACGAAATCCTTGGCCGCCTCCTTGAGGTCGTGAATTCGCGTATTACCCGAGGCCGCGGACCAGCCCATCGAGCCGGAGACGTCCAGAACCATCGAGATCTCGAGATCGCTGATCCCCTCTTCGGCGGCGCTGCTGGTGATGACCGACATTTCGTTCATGCCGAGGAAAGACAGGAAAATCGGTCGCAGGGTCGCACTGGCGGACGCGCGCACCTTGCGGTAGGCGGCGGTGCCCGAGGACAGATCCTCCTCGACCTTGATGGGACCCAGATAGTCCTTGAGGCCCGCCTTCTCGAAATAATCCTCGACAACGGCCTTGGCGTCCCGGGTCTGGCGTAGGCTGGCGGCGGCCAGCACGGCGCGGTCCATCGTGTTCTGAAGCCGTGCGCGCGTGTGCTCGTATCGCATGAAGTCGATCGCCAGCCCCGCGGCCAGTATCATCGCAACGAGGATGAACAGCGAGAAGATGATCAGCCCCCCGGCCTCGTCCCGCCGGAAGCGGGCCAGGGCCTCACGCCGCCCTGCGCGCATCGGGAAAAAGCGGGTCCTCGGGGCAATCGACATCTTAATCGTCCTCGGTCTCTGGGCCCGGCGGGCCAGTAGCGGCACGGAAATCGCGCCTGCATACTAAACCAGGGAGTTGTGGCGAAATTGGGGCGGAAGCTGTTGGGTTCACCCTGATTTCCGGCGGATTTCGTACAAGGTCGCGGCGCTTGGAGGGGAATATCGGAATGCGCGAAACAATCGTACGGGCCCCGGGGGATACACCGCCCGCCCGGAACCGGACGGCGCCGGGTGCGGGCGGAGGACGACGGCCATCCCAACGCCGCCCGGTCCCGGTTTCCGCCGGTCGCCCGAGCTGATTCGGCCGCCCTGGCCATGCGATGGTGTCGATGCGGACCATGGCCGGGCGCTCCCGCCCCCTTGCGCAGCCCTTGCGGGCCGCGCAAGGCGTTGGGCCCGGCGCGCCCGTTCCGGGCGCGTGGCGACTGGACAGGCCCCGGCCCGCGCCCGATATTGACGGGCATGAGCCTGCCCCCCGGATTTCTCGAAGAGCTTCGCAGCCGCGTCTCGCTGGCCGGGGTCGTGGGCCGCAAGGTCATGTGGGACCAGAGCAAGTCGAACCAGGGCAAGGGCGACCTGTGGGCCCCGTGCCCGTTCCACCAGGAAAAGACGGCCAGCTTCCACGTCGATGACCGCAAGGGATTCTATTACTGCTTCGGTTGCCATGCGAAGGGCGACGCGCTGTCCTTCGTGCAGGCGACCGAGAATGTCGGCTTCATGGAGGCGGTGGAGATCCTCGCGCGCGAGGCGGGGATGCAGATGCCTGCGCGCGATCCGCAGGCACAGCAAAAGGCCGACCGGCGCACGCAACTGGCCGAGGTCATGGAGCAGGCGCTGCGCCATTACCGGATGCAGTTGCGCAGCGGCGCCGCGGCCGAGGCGCGGGCCTATCTCGACCGGCGCGGGCTGGGCGAGGCGGCGCGCGACCGCTGGGAGATCGGCTTTGCGCCCCCCGACTGGCGCGGATTGTGGACGCATCTGCGCGGCCGGGGCGTGAGCGAGGACCTGATCCTGGGGGCGGGGCTTGCCCGCCGGTCGGACAAGGGCGGCGAGCCCTATGACGTGTTCCGCAACCGCATCCTGTTCCCGATCCGCGACCCGCGGGGCCGTGCCATTGCCTTCGGCGGGCGGGCGATGGACCCGGCGGACAGCGCGAAATACCTGAACTCGCCCCAGACGGACCTTTTCGACAAGGGGCTGAACCTGTTCAACCACGGCCCCGCGCGCGAGGCGGCGGGCAAGGGCCAGACGCTGATCGTGGCCGAGGGCTACATGGACGTGATCGCGCTGGCCGAGGCGGGATTCACGGCGGCGGTCGCGCCCTTGGGCACCGCGATCACCGAGGCGCAATTGCGCCTGCTCTGGCGCATCCATCCCGAGCCGGTGATCGCACTCGATGGCGACAGGGCGGGGATCAATGCGGCGCGCCGCCTGATCGACCTGGCGCTGCCGCTGCTGGAGGCGGGCCATGCGCTGCGCTTTGCCCTGATGCCGCCCGGGCAGGACCCCGATGACGTGATCCGCAGCGGCGGGGCGGGGGCCATGGCCAAGCTGATCGAGGCCGCGCGCCCGATGGTGCAGCTGTTGTGGGAGCGCGAGACCGAGGGCAAGTCCTTTGACAGCCCCGAGCGCCGCGCCGCGCTGGACCGCGACCTGCGGCAGGTGCTGGTCCGGATCAAGGACCCCTCGCTGCGGCGCCATTACGGCGAGGAGATCAACCGCCTGCGCTGGAGCCTGTTCCGTCCCGCCCGCGGCCCCGCCCGCAAGGGCGAATGGAAGGGCCGCCCGGCCCCCGCCGCGCCGCGGTCCAGCACGCGCGGTTCCGCGCTTGTCGCCGCCCCCGCGCGGTTCGAGGAAGACCTGCGCGAGGCGGTGATCCTGGCGACGCTGATCGCGCATCCCGCGCTGATCCCCGAATTCGAGAGCGAACTGGAACGGCTGGATTGTGGTGTGGCCGAGCATGCGGGGCTTCTGGCCGCGCTGCTGGCCGAGGCCCATGCCGTCCACCGCGCCGCCCCCGCCGCCTTTCGCGCCGCGATCGAGGCCCGTGTCGGCCGCGAGCCCCTTGAAAAGCTGTTTGCCCTCGGCCATGTCCGCATAGCCCCGCCGATCCGCGACCCCGGAGATGCCGCCAAGGCGGCTCTGTGCCTGGCCGAGGAACTGGCCAAGCTGTCGGCGACACGGGGCGCGGAACGGGAGATCGAGGAAGCGATGCACGATCTTCAGGGTCTCGTCGACGAGGGGCTGACCTGGCGTCTGGGCCAGGCGGCGGAGGCGCGCAACCGCGCGGGACGCAGGCAGAGCGAGGATCGCACCGATTACGAGATCGGCCCGAACGGCGCCCGGATCAGCCGCGACGAGAAGGACGCCTTCGCCGAATTGCTGGACCGAATCGACTACAGCCGGGGAAAGCGACGCATTCGGGGCGCAGTCGACCGGGAAACGTCAGCAACATCAGGGGAATCGGGTGGCCTTCCCGATGATTCGCGCTAATGAGTCGGGTTCAACGGCCCGAACGAATCAGCCTCCCCCGCAAGGAGCATTTCATGGCAGCAAAAGACGCCGACGACCGCAAGACCGACGAGCAGGATCCCGAGATCTCGCTCGACATGAGCCAGGCCCAGGTCAAGAGGATGATCGCCGACGCCAAGGAGCGCGGCTATATCACCTATGACCAGCTCAACCAGGTCCTGCCGCCCGAACAGGTGTCGTCGGAACAGATCGAGGACGTCATGTCGATGCTGTCCGAGATGGGCATCAACGTGATCGATTCCGACGAGGACGCCGAGGAGCCCGAGGAAGGCTCGACCGAAGTGGTAGAAACCTCGTCCTCGCGCGAGGTTGCCGTCGCCACCAGCCAGTCCGAGACTCTGGACCGCACCGACGACCCGGTGCGGATGTATCTGCGCGAGATGGGCTCGGTCGAATTGCTGAGCCGCGAGGGCGAGATCGCCATCGCCAAGCGGATCGAGGCCGGGCGCAACACGATGATCGCGGGGCTGTGCGAAAGCCCGCTGACCTTCCAGGCGATCACGATCTGGCGCGACGAGCTTCTGAACGAGGACATCCTGCTGCGCGACGTGATCGACCTTGAAGCCACCTTCGGCCGGTCGGTCGAGGGCGACGACGACGAGCCGGTTGTCGGGGGGCTGGACGTTGAGAGCGCTTCCGGCACCGGCACCGGCACGTCGACCCGATCCGAGTCCGAGCCCGAACTGGACGCTGATGGCAACCCGATCCGGCGCGAGGACGAGGACGAGGACGACGAACAGGCCAACATGAGCCTGGCCGCCATGGAGGCCGTGCTCAAGCCGCGCGTGCTGGAAACGCTCGACCGGATCGCCCATGACTATGTCAAGCTGTCCCGGGTCCAGGACAAGCGCATTCAGGCCACGCTGAACAAGGCGCTGCACTTCTCGCCGCGTGACGAGGCCGAATACCAGAAGCTGCGCGCAGAGATCGTTGTGCTGGTGAACGAGTTGCACCTGCACAACAACCGGATCGAGGCGCTGATCGATCAGCTTTACGGCATCAACCGCAAGATCATGCAGATCGACAGTGCCATGGTGAAGCTGGCCGACGAGGCCCGCATCAACCGGCGCGAATTCATCGAGGAATATCGCGGCCACGAGCTTGATCCGCTCTGGATGGAGCGGATGCGCGACAAGGCGGGCCGCGGCTGGCAGGCTTTCGCCGAACGCTCGGGTCCGAAAGTGGCGGACCTGCGCGCCGAGATGGCGCAGGTCGGTCAGTATGTCGGCGTCGACATCCAGGAATTCCGCCGCATCGTCAACCAGGTGCAGAAGGGCGAAAAGGAAGCCCGCCAGGCCAAGAAGGAAATGGTCGAGGCGAACCTGCGGCTGGTGATTTCCATTGCCAAGAAATACACCAATCGCGGGCTGCAATTCCTGGATCTCATTCAGGAAGGCAATATCGGCCTGATGAAGGCAGTGGACAAGTTCGAATACCGCCGTGGCTACAAGTTCTCGACCTACGCGACGTGGTGGATCCGGCAGGCGATCACCCGCTCGATCGCGGATCAGGCGCGCACGATCCGCATCCCCGTCCACATGATCGAGACGATCAACAAGCTGGTGCGGACGGGCCGCCAGATGCTGCACGAGATCGGCCGCGAACCGACGCCCGAGGAACTGGCCGAAAAGCTCCAGATGCCGCTGGAAAAGGTCCGCAAGGTGATGAAGATCGCCAAGGAACCGATTTCTCTGGAAACCCCCATCGGCGACGAGGAGGACAGCCAGCTTGGCGATTTCATCGAGGACAAGAACGCGGTCCTGCCGCTGGACTCGGCCATTCAGGAGAACCTGAAGGAAACCACGACCCGGGTTCTGGCCTCGCTGACCCCGCGCGAGGAACGCGTGCTGCGCATGCGCTTCGGCATCGGCATGAACACCGACCACACGCTGGAGGAAGTCGGCCAGCAATTCAGCGTCACCCGCGAACGCATCCGCCAGATCGAGGCGAAGGCTTTGCGCAAGCTGAAGCATCCGAGCCGGTCGCGGAAGTTGCGGAGTTTCCTGGATCAGTGAGGCAACTTGCGAGTAATTTATTTCGATGAAGTAAAGGAAGGTCTGAAAAACCTCCCGATTTCAGCCTGATCTGGTAGGCTGGGACATCCCTGCAAGAAGCCCCACCTATGCCGAAACAGCCCGCCTTTCCCGGCCTGCGCGACGCGATGAGGAAGAAGGTCACGCGGCGCGAGCAGTTCCTGGCGGAGATGGACGCGGTGGTGCCCTGGTGTCGGCTGCTGGCACTGATCGCGCCGCATTATCCCAAGGCTGGGCCGAAGGGCGGCCGGCCACCGATGCCGCTGGAGGTGATGCTGCGGGTCTGCTTCCTGCAGAACTGGTATGCCCTGAGCGACCCGATGGCCGAGAAGACCCTTTACGACAGCG
>NZ_DSDD01000151.1:0-8178 GCF_011048875.1 Rhodovulum sp. | reverse complement strand
GGTTCTCGGCGGATCTGTCGGGGCCGGATCTCCTTCACCGCGACCTGGTACAATCAGGCGGGCGCCCTGGTCCATGTCTACAAGGACGGGTCGATCCACCTGAACCATGGCGGGACCGAGATGGGGCAGGGGCTGAACACCAAGGTCGCGCAGGTGGTGGCGGACGCCTTTCAGGTGGATATCGAGCGGATCCGGATCACCAGGACGACGACCGAGAAGGTGCCGAATACCTCGGCCACCGCCGCCTCGTCCGGGTCGGACCTGAACGGGATGGCGGCGCTGGATGGGGCCGAGCAGATCAAGGCGCGGCTGGTGGGGTTTGCCGCCGAAAGCCGCGGCGTCGATCCGGCAGAGGTGCGCTTTGCGCCCAACGAGGTGTGGATCGGGGGCGCGGCGGTGCCCTTCGACCGGCTGGTGCACGAGGCCTATATGGCGCGGGTGCATCCGTCGGCGGCGGGGTTCTACCGCACGCCGGATATCCACTGGGACCGGGCGGCGGGCAAGGGGCGGCCATTCTATTACTTCGCCTATGGCGCGTCATGTTCCGAGGTGTCGGTGGATACGCTGACCGGGGAATACCGGATCGAGCGGGTCGATATCCTGCATGATGCGGGAAGGTCGCTGAACCCCGCGCTGGATCTGGGGCAGGTCGAGGGCGGCTTCGTGCAGGGAATGGGGTGGCTCACGACCGAGGAACTCTGGTGGGATGACCTGGGGCGGCTGAGGACGCATGCGCCGTCCACCTACAAGATTCCACTGGCGTCCGACATTCCGCGGGTCCTCAATTTGCGGCTCGCCGACTGGTCCGAGAATCGCGAGATGACCATCAAGCAGTCCAAGGCGGTGGGCGAGCCGCCCTTCATGCTGGCGATCTCGGTGCTTGAGGCGATCTCGATGGCGGTGGCGAGCGTGGCGGAGTACCGCGACTGTCCGCGGCTGGACGCGCCCGCAACGTCCGAACGGGTGCTGATGGCCGTTGAGCTGTTGCGCGGTGGCTGAGGCGGGCGGGTCGGCTTTGTGCTGCGTCGGCCGGACCCCGCGGCGCGGGCGGCCCTGCTGCGCGCGGAGGAGGTCGGGCAGGAAGCCCGCCCGCTTGTGCTGATCCCGGGGGCGGGGCATGTGGGCCGGGCGCTGGCCGGGTTGCTGGTGCAGATGCCGGTGCGGACCCTGCCGATCGACAGCCGTGCCGATCAGGTCGCGCAGGCGCCCCCGGGGGTCGAGGCCGAGATTCGCGCGGCCCCGCCCGGCGCGGCCCATTGTGGTGCTGACCCACGATCACGGGCTGGATTTCCTGCTGGTGGCCGAGGCGCTGGCGCGGGGGGACGCTGCCTATGTCGGCATGATCGGCTCGGCCAGCAAGCGCGCGCGGCTCTTGCGGTTCCTCGCCGAGCGGGGCGTTGCGCATCGGGGGCTGACCTGCCCCATCGGCGCGGCCGGGGCGGGCGACAAGCGGCCTGCGGTGATCGCGGCCTTCGTTCTGGCCGAGATCATGGCGGCGCTGGGCGCGCGGGCGGCAGAGGCCGCTTGCATCGCGGCTGATGGCTGACGGTCTCGCGAACGGCCCGCGAGCCAGCGACGCCGCGACGGTTGCGTTTCCCGGCCAGCCCGGCAGCATGTCCGAGACAGACGAAACGGAAAGGGAGCCTTCGATGGAAGCGGGCGAAAACGTGACTCCGGACAGGATCAGGGCCGTCCGGGCCGAGAAATCCACCATGCGCAGCCGCGATCTGGCCGACAGCCTTGGCGTGGCCGAGGCGCAGGTTCTGGCCGCGCAATGCGGCGCGGGCGTGACCCGGATCGCGGCGCATCCCGACGGGCTGATGCCGCGCATGCCCGGTTTCGGCGAGGCGATGGCGCTGACCCGGAACGACAGCGCGGTGATCGAGAAGACGGGCGTCTATGGCGATTACACGTCGGGCGAACATGCCGCGATGGTGCAGGGCCCGGCGATCAACCTGCGGATCTTTCCCCACCATTGGGTGCATGGATTCGCGGTCGAGGAGCAGAAGGGCGGCAGGATCCGCCGCTCGCTCCAGATCTTCGATGCGGCGGGGGATGCGGTCCACAAGATCTATCTGGGCGAGGACGGGATCGAGGCCGAATGGGCGGACCTGCTGGCCGCGCTGCGGCTGGAGGATCAGTCCGACAGCCTGGGCGTTGCGCCGCGCGAGCCGGTGGAACCGACGAAATCCGACCCCGCCGGGGCCGGGCGGCTGCGCGAGGAATGGGACCGGCTGACCGACACGAAACCGTTCCCGGAAATGCTGCGCAAGCTCGGGATGAACCGGCTGGGCGCCTATCGCATCGCGGGGGCGCCGCGTGCGCGGGCGCTGGACCCGGCCGGGATGAGCGGGCTGCTGGACGGGCTGGCGGAGCGCGCCCTGCCCTTCATGCTGTTCGTCGGCAACCGGGGCTGCATCGAGGTCCATGGCGGACCGGCGGCGAATATCAAGCCGACGGGGCCCTGGCTGAACATCCTCGATCCCGATTTCAACCTGCATCTGCGCGGCGACCATGTGGCCGAGCTTTGGGCGGTGACCAGGCCGACGAGGCGCGGCCCCGCCGTCTCGGTCGAGGCGTTCGATGCGCGGGGGGCGTTGATCCTGCAAGCCCTTGGCATGCGGCAGGGGGAGGTTGACCATACACCCGGCTGGGGCGATCTGGTGGCGACGCTGCCCGGTCTGGGGACCGCGGTGACCGCATGATCCGCGCGCTGGACCGTGTCGCGTGGAGGGCGGGCGCGCTGCCCGCCGCGGCGGCCGACCGGGCCTGTCGGTTGGCAGCGCGATCCGGGTCGATACCCCGCCCGGCCGGGGCACCTGTCTGTTGTCGCATGCCTCTTTTCAAAGCCTACTGTTTCAGTCAGGAAATGGGGGTGCAGGCCGTTCGAGGGCCGGCCGATCGGGACAGGAGCGCGTGGATGGAGAGAGCGACCGGACAGGTGGAATGCGTGCGGGCCGGGGAGGCCGGCGGGAAGGACGATGCTGGCGCTCGGGTGCCCGAGCATGATGCGCGGTGGCTGACGGGGGGTGGGTCCAGCGCGGTGATCCGGCTGAACGGAATGGACTACCTGTTGCGGATCACGCGGGCGGGCAAGCTGATCCTGACCAAGTGACCGGCGAGATCCCGGAAACGCGAAACGCCGCGCGGGGTGCCCTGTGCGGCGTTTGCCGTTTTTGCCTGCGACCCGCGATCACTCCTTGCGGCGCTCGGTGATCTGGAGATCGGCGTCGAGTTTCATGTCATATTGCCCGTCGACGCAGAACACGTCGTCGAGTTCGTAGCCGCCATCGTCTTCCGCCTCGATATCCGAGGGGTCCATCTCGCATTGCATCTCGGCCAGCATGGCCGTGATCTGCGCGACGACCTCGGCGGGCACCTCGTCATCGGCCATGGCAAGACCGGGGGCGAGGATCAGCGCGGCAATGGCGATCAGTCTCCTCATCGGTTTGTCCCTTCTGTCAGCGGATGGCGATCTGGACGCGCTGGTTGTCACTGGTGGTGCCGGGGATGCGCAGATCGTAGGTGCCGGGCTTGATCGCGATGAAGGACAGCCGGACCTGCCCCGCGGCGTCGAATTCGAGGCTGTCGAGGGCCATCGCGCGCACCTCGATATCATTGATGACGACCTCGTTGATCCAGATCGCACGGAAGAATTCCGGGCCGACAAGGGCCAGTTCCGCGGATCCGTCCGCCGTCATGTCCAGAACGTAATAGGCGCCCGATTGCAGTTCCACGGGTTGTTCGCCGTCAAGGAGCGGCTGGCCCGAAGCCAGTGTCAGCACGATCGGCTCGCCGCGGTTGCAGCGCGCCAGAAGTCCGGCAAAGCCCAGATCGTCGCAGAGCGGCGCGGCCATCACGGGGCCGCCCGTCAGGCCCAGCGCAAGGGCAAAGGCTAGTTTCTTCATGGTGTTCCTCCCTTTCATTCCGTTCCTGTCCCTTGTGCGTCAGTCCGGCGCGACGACCACGCCCCAGGGCTGCTGGCCGACCTGAACCGACTTGATGACCTCTTCGCGGGCGACGTCGATGATCGAGACATCGTTCGAGTTGCCGTTGGTGGTGATCAGGAATTTCTCGTCCGGCGTGAAGCCGAGCTGCCAGACCCGCTGGCCGACCAGCAGATACTTGATGACCTCGTCGGTTTCGCCGTCGATCACCGCGACGCGGTTCGACGGCACCAGCGCGACGAAGACGCGGCTGCCATCGGCGGTGACCTTGACACCCACGGGTTGCAGCCATTCGGGCTGGATGCCGGGCACCTCGAAGCTGATCTTCCTGGTGATCGCGGGTTCGTCGGCGGTCATGTCGATCACGCTGACGGTGCCGCCGATCTCGGCGCTGACATAGAGCTTGGTGCCGTCCGAGGTGAACTCGGCATGGCGGGGGCGCTGGTCCACCAGCACGTTATGGGTGATCTGGTAGGTCTCGGCGTCGATGAAATGCGCCATGTTGGTGGTTTCGGACGTGTTGATGACCGTGCGCGCATCGGGGCTGATCGCCATGCCCTCGGGTTCGATGCCGACGGGGATTTCGGCCAGCACCTGCCGGGTCTTCACATCGACCACGGTCACCATGTTGTCGTCCTCGTTGGCGATGTAGAGCGGGTTGCCCGAGGGGTGCAGGACGAACAGTTCGGGGTCGGAGCCGGGGGGCAGCGTGTGCAGTTCCTCGAAGGTGTTGGGGTCGAAGACGCGCACCAGGTCGTCATCCGAGGCGCAGACGTAAAGCTCGCTGCCATCGGGGGCGATGGTGATGCCGCGCGGGCGGTTTCCGGCGGGAAACTCGGCGATCACCTCCCAGGTGGTGCTGTCCAGCACGGTCACGGTGTTGCCGCGTTCGTTCGAGACGAAGACATTGTTGGCAAGCGCGGGCGTGGCGGCAATGGCAAGGGCGGCGGCGGCGGCCAGAAGCGTGGAGCGGATCATCGGATACCTCATTCGAAAGCGGTTCAGGCGGATTCGGGTTGGTCGAGCCCGAGGCTGTCGAGAAGCGTGCGCTGGTGCAGGAAGCCATCCTGCGGCGAGACGCTGACCGTCATCCGGCCATTGGTCAGAAGGATCGGCTGGCGCATCTGGCCGTTCCATTTCCGGAAGGTCACCGGTTCGCCCTTGAAGGCGGCCAGCGTGAACGCGTCGCCCAGCGCACAGGCGCGCAACTCGGCCGGATCGGCCGAGCCGGTGCGGGTCACGGCCTCGCCGATAACGCGCAGGGCAAGCCAGGTCTGGTAATCCTCGTCGCGCATCGGACGGTTCGTGAGTTTTTCGAAGCGTGTGTTGAGCTGCGTCGCGCCCCGGGATTCATGCGTCGGCGCCCAGGTTACGGGCACCAGCCCGGCCGAGCCTGCGACCGGCGCGGCCTGCCATGTGTTGTAGGGCAGGTATTCGGCGAAATAGTCGGTGGCGTCGGCGGCCAGTACCACGTCATGGCGCGCCGTATTCTGCATGAAGACGGGCAATTGGCGCTGGACCAGCACATGGCCCGAATCCGACACCCGCGAGCCGCCGGTATCGGTGAATTCACGCTCGCCCACGATCCGCGCGCCGAAATTCCGGGCCGAGGCGCGGTAGGCATCGGCCATCGCCAGCAATTCGGCCTCGCGCGCGAGGATGACGAAGAGGCGGTAGCCGTCGCCCACGAGCCGTTCGAACGCGGCCAGCGCGTCCTCGGGCGTGGTGGCCACGGTCACCGTCTCGTGGGTCTGGCCCATGAAGCGGCCGGTGGTGGCGTTGTCCTCGGTGCCGAGCGTGGCACCGGCGAAGGCGCGATCCTCGGTCGGCAGGTCAAGCCGCGACAGGGGAAGGAGAGAGGGGTAATCGACGCGGATGACGGCTGTCCGGACCTCTTGCGCCATGGCAGGGAGTGTCGCCAGCGACGCAAAAGCCGCGCCCAGCAGCGCGGCGCGCGCCCGCAGGCGCAATCCGGACAGGTTGGACCAGAACCCGTTTTCGGCAGCCATGGCCGATCTTCCCCCTCTGCTTCTCCCGTCTTCCGGGCGCGCATGCCGGCGCGCGCCGTTCTTCCCAAATCTGCCCGGGAAGAATCGGCAATCACCTTGCCGATCCTTCCCGTTGGCGCAGCGTCGCCAATCGACCTTGGCGCAGGAAACGCCAGAATGGGTCGCAAGGGGAGGAAACAGCGATGTTCGACCGGCTTCATCTACGCTGGCAGGTGGTTCTGTGCGTGGCCGGGCTTCGGGCCGTGGCGCTGGCGGGTTGGGTGATGCTGGAGAATGCGCGCAACGCCATCAGGGTCGAGATGACGTCGGCCGAATCGGCGGCACGCGCCCAGGTGATCGCGGCGGTCGGCACGGCGATGCGCGACCACCCGCCCGGGCGGGTTCTGGACGTGCTGTCCGAGCAACTGGTCGAGCCGCGCCACGTCCGGCTGGTGCTTTACGATTCGCGCACCGGGCCGCTGCCGGTGCTGTCGGGCAGCCGCGAGGCCGAGGTCGCGCCCGCGCCCGGCTGGTTCGCCGGTCTGGTGATGCCCCCCCGGCGCGAGACGCGGCTGTCGATCCTGGATAACGGGCGCGATTACGGCTTTGTCTCGCTGAGCACGGCGCCGCAGGACGAGATCTCCGAGATCCGCGAGGATGCGGTGGCGCTGTTCGGGACGCTGGGCGCGGCCTTGCCGGCCTCTGCGCTGGTGGTGATGGCGGTGATCGGGCGGGGCTTGCGGCCGCTGGACACGGTCAATCGCGGGCTGGCGGCGTTGCAGGCGGGCGATCTGTTGACGCGGATCGCGGGTGTGCGCGGCGCCGATTCCGTGCCCATCGTGGGCGGGTTCAACGCGCTTTCGCAGGGGTTGGAGACCAGCGAGATGGAGCGCGCGGCGCTGGCGCGCAAGATCGTGGAACTGAGCGATGCGGAACGGCGTGCCATCGCGATGGAGTTGCATGACGAGTTCGGCCCTGCCTGTTCGGGCCGAAGGTCAAGGCGGGCGCTATCGCGCGCGTGGCCGAATGATCGGGCGATGGCACGCTGAGGCGCGATGCCGAGACGGTCGCTCCGGCCGGGTGCGGATCGCGATGGCGGTGGTGACGGACGGGCAGGGGCCGGGCAAGATCGCGCTGGGTATCGAGGATAACGGCGTGGGGCTGGGGGCCGGGCTGGTCGAGGGGCGCGGGCTGACCGCGATGCGCGACCGGGTCTATGCGCTGGGCGGCAGGCTGGCGCTGGGCCCGCGGCCGGGCGGCGGCACGCGGCTGACCGTGCGCCTGCCGCTTGCCGGTGCCCGAGCCGCGCACCCCGCGATGGAGGCCCTGGCATGAAGACCGCGCTGATCGTCGGCGACCATCCGGTGACCCATATCGGCTGTGGCCAGCTTCTGCGCGATCTGGGCTATGACGAGGTGTTCGAGGCGCTGACCGAACGCGAGCATCAGGTGCTGCGGCTGATCGGGCGGGGCGAGGATTTGCAGTCGATCGCGGATGCGCTGTGCATCAGCTACAAGACCGCGGCGAACACCAGTTCCACGCTGAAACGCAAGCTGGGCGCGCGCAACACCACGGAACTGGTGCGGCTGGCCATCGAGACCGGGCTGTCCTGATGCGTTTATGGGCAATTCGTGGCAGTCTTCCCACCGAGTGATAACGTTTTTTCCATCTGCATTTCCCATCCGGCGGAAAGCGGTTAGGTAAGTGGCCGAACTATCGAGTGGTGTACCGGATGAGCAACGGCGGCAGCCTGTTACCGATCATTGCGATCCTTCCCTTCCTCGGGGCATTGATCCCCGGAATCATGATCCGTGCGGGCCGGACCGCCTGCGCCAGTTTCACGGCGATGCCGACGATCCTGGCGCTGGTGATGCTGGGCGTGCTGGTGCCCGACGTGATGCGCGGCGAGATGATCCAGTGGCAGGTCGCGTGGCTGCCGCAACTGGGGCTGTCGGCCAGCTTCTTCCTCGACGGGCTGGGGCTGCTGTTCGCCGGCATGATCCTGGGGATGGGGCTGCTGATCACGCTTTACGCGCGGTTCTACCTGTCGGGCGAGGATCCGATGGGGCAGTTCTATACCTATCTGCTGCTGTTCCAGGGCGCGATGCTGGGCATCGTGATTTCGGACAACATATTGCTTCTGCTGATCTTCTGGGAACTCACCAGCCTGACCTCGTTCCTGCTGATCGGCTACTGGAAGCACCTGCCGGAGGGTCGGCAGGGCGCGCGGATGGCGCTGGCGG
>NZ_DSDD01000152.1:0-8184 GCF_011048875.1 Rhodovulum sp. | reverse complement strand
GACAGGCCGCACATGCGAAAGGGGCCGGTTTCCCGGCCCCTTGCGACATGCTTGCGGCGACGACGCCCGCTCAGTTCGCCTGACGGCGCAGGAAGGCGGGGATCTCGATGCGTTCCTGTTCGGGATCCAACTCTTCCTCGTCGCGATGGTTCAGCGCAGGCCCGCGGCCATAGACCGGGGGCTGATGGCGCACGCTCGGGGAATGCCCGCGTTCGGCCGCGCCGGGGCCATGGCCGGACATCCGGTTGATCAGTCCGCCGATGCCGAACCGGCCCCGGCCTTCCTCGGCCTGCGGCTGGGGCGCGGCGCGCTGGGCAGTGACCGGGGCGCTGCCCTCCTGGCGGGGCGCCGCCTTGCCGACGGCCTCGCGCAACCGTTCGAGACGCGCCATCGCCTCGGGCGTCGGCTGACCGGGCGCGCGCGGACGCGGCGCGACAAAGGCGGCCTCGGCTTCGGGCTCGATCTCTTCGGCAGGCTGGTAGGCCGGCGGCGGAACATCGTCCGGCGCGGCATCCACGGGTGCCTGGGCCGCAGCCGCCGCGGCGGCCGGGTCGAACCCCTCGAACAGCGAGGGCTCCTGCGCGGGGGACTGCGCCGCAACGGGGCGGGTCTCGGCCGGTTCCGCAGCCTTCGGTGCGGGCGCCGCAGCGGGCGCCGCCGCCGCGGGCCGGTGCAGAGGCTCGCTCATCGGGCGGCGCGGAACCGGCATTTCGGCGGGTTTCTCGGCCGCGTCGATGCCCGTGGCGACAACCGACACCCGCATCATGCCCTCCATTTCCGGATCCAGCGTCGAGCCGACGATGATGTTGGCGTCCGGGTCCACCACATCGCGGATGCGGTTCGCGGCCTCGTCCAGTTCGAACAGCGTCAGGTCGTACCCGCCGGTGATGTTGATCAGCACGCCCTTGGCACCGTTCAGGCTGACCTCATCCAGCAGCGGGTTGGCGATCGCCTTTTCGGCGGCCTGGATCGCGCGTTCCTCGCCGCTGGCCTCGCCGGTGCCCATCATCGCCTTGCCCATCTCGTCCATCACCGAGCGCACATCGGCGAAGTCGAGATTGATCAGACCCGGCCGCACCATCAGGTCGGTCACGCCCTTGACGCCCTGGTAGAGAACGTCATCGGCCATCGAGAACGCCTCGGTAAAGGTGGTCTTCTCGTTGGCCAGGCGGAACAGGTTCTGGTTCGGGATGATGATCAGCGTATCGACGACCTTCTGAAGGGCGTCCACGCCTTCCTCGGCCTGGCGCATCCGCTTGGCGCCCTCGAACTGGAACGGCTTTGTCACAACGCCCACCGTCAGCACACCCAGTTCGCGCGCCGCCTGCGCAATGATCGGGGCCGCGCCGGTGCCGGTGCCGCCGCCCATTCCCGCGGTGATGAAGCACATATGCGCCCCGGCGAGGTGATCGACGATCTGCTCGATGGATTCCTCGGCCGCGGCCGCGCCGACCTGGGGCCGCGCGCCTGCGCCCAGACCCTCGGTCACCCTGACCCCCATCTGGATGCGCTGCGGCGCGTTCGACTGCTTGAGGGCCTGTGCGTCGGTATTCGCCACCACGAACTCGACGCCCTCAAGGCATTTCTCGATCATGTTGTTGACGGCGTTGCCGCCTGCGCCACCGACACCGAAGACCGTGATCCGGGGCTTCAGCTCGTCTTGCTCGGGCATGGATAGGTTCAAAGCCATTGGTTTTTCCGCCTGCTGTCTTTTCTAGTGCCCCGCCGGGCGTTTTCCCCTAAATCTTGCGCAATTCTACGCAAGGGCTCACAGATCGTCACCAAAAAAACACGGTTCCCACACAAAATGTGCAACCGCCTTGAGGTTGATACGCGGGATTTCGCCTATCGTGCCACATTTCGCGGTTACCAGTTCTCCCTGAACCACCTGACCGCCCGCTTCAACGAGCGCACCGGGTAGCGTTCTGCGGGGATGTCGAAATCCCACCATTCGTCCTGCGGATGGGCCGCGAACAGACACAAGCCCACAGAGGCCGCGAATCCCGGCCCCGTGGCCGATTGCGGCAGGCCCTGGATGCGCAGCGGTCGGCCGAAACGCACCTGCTGGCCCAGGATGCGCGCCGCCAGCCCGTCGAGGCCCGGGATCTGGCTGCCCGCGCCCGTCAGCACGATCTGGCGCGAGGGCAGATGATCGAACCCCGCCACATCCAGCCGGACGCGCACCTCTTCCAGGATCTCCTCGACCCGCGGGCGCATGATGCCGATCAGTTCCGTCCGGCTGATCCGCCGCGTGTCGCGCTCGTAATCGCCGCTGTCGCCGCCCAGGTCGATCATCTCGCGATCGTCCACCCCGGTCGCGACCACGCCGCCATGCAGCGTCTTGATCCGCTCGGCCGTGGCGACCGGCACATGCAGCCCTTTGGAAATGTCCGAGGTGACATGCTCGCCGCCCATGCGCACGCTGTCGGCATAGATCAGGTGCTTCTTGATGAAGATCGACAGCCCCGTGGCCCCGCCGCCCATGTCGATGCAGGCCGCGCCCAGTTCCTGTTCGTCCTCGACCAGCGCCGACAGGCCCGCGGCATAGGCCGAACTGGCCAGCCCCGCCAGTTCCAGGTCGCAGCGCTTGACGCATTGCACAAGGTTCTGGATCGCGCCCGCATCCACGCTCAGAAGATGCATGTCGCAGGCCAGCCGGTTGCCGGTCTGCCCGCGCGGATCGACCAGCCCCGACCGATGGTCCAGTGCGAAATTCACCGGCTGGGCATGCAGCACCTCGCGCCCCGGGCCGATATCGGGCATCTCGCAGGCCGACAGCACACGCGCGATATCGGCCTCGGTCGCCATGCTGTCGGCAAGCTCCACCTGCCCGTCCAGCCCGTAGGAGCGCGGCTCGCCCCCCGAGAAACAGGCGATCACATGATCCACCCGCACCTGCGCCATCTTCTGCGCGGCCTGAACGGCGGTGCGGATCGCGCGCTCGGCCTCGTGCATGCCGTGGATCTCGCCGAAACGCACCCCGCGCGAACGTGTCGTCGCCGCGCCGATCACCCGGAACCGCGACTGGCCCGCCAGCGCGCCGATCTGCTCGACGCCGCCCACCGGCCGGATGCCGTCAAAGCGCAGCACAAGGCAGGCGATCTTGGAACTGCCCACATCCAGGATCGCGATCACGCCCCGGTCCATCGCCTGCTTGCGCATCCGCCGCATCGCCCGCTGCGCCTGGTAGAGATCAGTCATCCGTTGATCGCTCCTGCCCCTGATCTTCTGATCTTCCTGAATTCCTCGACCGCGTCCGGCGCCAGCCGCACCGTCGGCCGCCCCGGATTGCGCAGATCGACCACCGCGATGTCGCGCCCCAGCATGTCGGTCACGCCATCCAGCGCGATCACCCGCTCCAGCGCCGCCACCGCGTCCTGCCCGGGCAAGAGGATGCGCTGGTTGCGGTCCAGCACGACGTCCCAGCGCCGTTCGCCTACCCGCACCAGCCCGCGCAGCCGTTCCTCGATCGGCGCGGCGGCCGCGACCAGCGCCAGCGCCTCGGGCACCGCACGCTGCGCGCCCTCGCCCGCGATCAGCGGCAGATCGGCGCGCAGGCTGCGCGTCTCGATCGGCGCGACCCGGTTGCCCAGCGCATCCAGCAGTTCCAGCCCCGCGGCCCCCCGCCAGACCACCGCCGGAACCCGCTCGACCACCTTCAGCTCCAGCACGCCACCCGGGCGCACCCGCAATTCGGCGGTCTCCACGGCATCCAGCGCCTCGACCGTCCGGCGCATATGCTGCAGGTCCAGATCGAAGGAGGATACCGGGAAGTCGAGCGGCAATATCTCGCGGATCTCCGCATCGATCAGCGCAGAGGCGCCCTTGACCGCCATCATCTTGACCATGAATTCGGGCCGCGTCTCGACCTGGCGGCGAATGTCGGCGATCTGCCCCGCGACCTCGGCCCGCCGGTCGGCATCGGAAAACCACAGCGCCGGGATCGCCAAAACCGCCGCCAGCGGCAGCCCGCGCAGCACCGCAAGCCGGAACAGCGGCGTCAGCCAAAGCCGCTGCATCCGGTAGGTCAACCGCGAGGGCGCCGGATCGCGCGGCGGCAGGATCACCGCGCACATGAGGCATCCTCCACGATCCAGCGGCAGAGCGCGCCGAACGATATCCCGCAATGACGCGCCTGTTCTGGGCTCAGCGAGGTGGGCGTCATGCCGGGTTGCGTGTTCGTCTCCAGCAGGATCAGCCCGTCCAGCCCGCGCGCCTCGTCCCAGCGGAAATCCGTGCGGCTCAGCCCCCGGCAGCCCAGCGCGCGATGGGCGCGCAGTGCGTAATCCAGACAGGCATCGAAAACCTCGCCGGGCAATTCGGCCGGGACGACATGGCGCGAGCCGCCCATCGCGTATTTCGCGTGATAATCGTACCAGCCGTCGGTCAGGATATCGGTCACGCTCAGCGCCCGGTCGCCCATGACGGTCACGGTCAACTCCCGGCCCGGTGCATAGGCTTCGACCATGACCAGATCAGGCATGTCCTCGCCCATCCGCGGCGGCGTGTTCGCATCGGCCAGCACGATATGGATGCCGACCGAGGATCCCTCGTTGTTGGGCTTGACCACATAGGGCGGCGGCAGGACATGGTGCGCGCCGACCTCGGCCTTGCGCGCGATCACGCTGTCCACCACCGGCAGACCCGCGGCGCGATAGACCTCCTTGGTCCGCTGCTTGTCCATCGCCAGCGCCGAGGCCAGAACGCCCGAATGGGTATAGGGCAGGCCCAGCCACTCCAGCAGGCCCTGCACGCAGCCATCCTCGCCCCAGCGGCCATGCAGCGCGTTGAACACGACATCGGGGGCACACTCGTCCAGACGCGCGGGCAGATCCTGCCCGGCGTCGATCTCGACGACGTCAAAACCTTCCCCACGCAGCGCCCGGGCGCATTCGCGCCCCGAAGACAGCGACACCTCGCGCTCGACCGAGGGGCCACCCATCACTACCGCCACGCGGAGGGCTGTCCTGCTCGACCTGCCCGCCACCTTTGCCTCTTGTCCCGGGGCGTCTGTCGGCCCCGTTCGCCTATTCGTTGTCAGGGGCCGGTTCGCCGACCCTCATGATTTCCCATTCTAACTGTATTCCGGCATTTTGAAAAACCCTTTTTCGGACCTCCTCGCCCAGCCCTTCCAGATCCGCCGCACTTGCCCGCCCGGCATTGATCAGGAAATTCGAATGCTTCTCCGACATCTGCGCGCCGCCCCGTCGCGCGCCGCGCATCCCCGCCGCGTCGATCAGCGTCCAGGCCTTCAGCGCGTGGCTGTCATCCGCCCGCCCCGTGGAACTGAACCCCGCCGGGTTGCGAAAGGTGGACCCCGCGCTGCGCTCCTTCGTGGGCTGGCTCGCGTCGCGTTTCGCGATCTGATCGGCCATCGCCGCCTCCAGCGCGTCAGGATCGCCCTGCGGTCCCTCGAATGTGGCCTCGATCAGCACCCAGCCTTCGGGCAGGTCGGTCTGGCGATAGCGAAAGCCCAGATCGGCTGCGTCCAGCATCACGATCCGGCCATCCCGCGTCACCGCCCGGGCCGAGACGAAGACATCGGCCACATAGCGCCCGTAGCAGCCCGCATTCATCCGCACCGCCCCCCCCACGGCACCGGGAATGGTGCGCAGGAATGTCAGGTCCACGCCTGCCTCGGCCGCACGCCGCGCCAGATGGGCATCCAGCGCCGCCGCCCCGGCACGCACGCGGCACCCCTCGATGGAAATGCCATTGAACGCGCGGCCCAGCCGGATCACGACGCCGCGGATCCCGCCATCGCGCACGATCAGGTTCGAGCCCACCCCCATCGGAAATACCGGCACATCGGCGGGCAAGGCGGCGAGGAAGGCGGCCAGATCCTCGGCATCCGCAGGCTGGAACAGCCAGTCCGCCGGCCCGCCCACGCGCAGCCAGGTCAGATCGGCCAGCGGCCGGCCCGGTGTCAGGCTGCCGCGCGCGGCGGGCATCGGGGTCATCTGTCGCGTCCGATCCATGCGCCGAGGGCATAAAGCAGCCCCGAAAGCACCGCAACGCCCGCCCAGGGGCCGATCACCGACATCGGCGCAACCGGACCGCCCGCAACGCGGACCAGCGCCGCCCAGGTCAGCCGGACGAAGACCGAATAGCCCCCGATCAGCGCCAGGAATTCGGGCAAGGCCCGGCGCAACCCGTGCGACAGCGCAGCATAGACCACGATCGGCCCCGCCGCCCAACCGGCAAAGACCAGCAATACGGTCATTCCTCGCGCCGGCCGCGGCGCAGGGGACGCGCGAGCCAGCGCAGCAGGTAAAGCGTGGGCCAGCGCAGCACCGACACCCCCGCCGCCATCGCCACCATGCCCAGCATCGGGCCGTTCTGATAGGTGACATACCCCAGCAGCGGGATGCCCAGCGCGATCAGCCCATAAGCCGCGGGCCAGTGATACCGCCGAGGCAGCATCCCCAGCCCGGCCGCGACAACGATCCACAGACAGGCCAGGATCAGCGAAACGGTCATGGCGTGGCCTCCTTCTCCGCGCGACGGATGTCCCCCGCCCCGCTCATGCCAGCCCCCCAAGCGACAGCACCAGCGCCGCAAGCGCCCCGCCCAGACCCGCCCAGGGCACCCAGGCGGGCACCCGGAACGGCGCCTCGGGCGCGCGGCGCTTGAGCACGATCAGCGACAGGTTCACCACCGCGAACACCATCAGCAGCACGACCGAACTCGCCCCCGCAAGGGCCGCGACCGGCAGCACAAGCGCCGCGACCAGCACCGCGCCACCCACGACAAGCGTTGCCAGAACTGGCGTGCCAAACCGCGGATGGGCATGGTGGAATGCCGCCAGCCGCGCCTCGCTCCGGCCCAGCCCGAACAGCACGCGCGCGGCCATCACTACCTGCGCCAGCACCCCGTTCAGCGCCGCCGCCCCCGCGATCAGCGACAGGAACCCCGCCGACCCGCCCGTGCCCCGCTCCCAGATCAGCGCCAGCGGGCGCTCGCTCGCGGCCAGGTCGGCCACGGGCACAGCGCGCAGGGTCACGATGGACACGACCGCATAGACCAGCGTCGTGATCGCCAGCGCCAGCAGGATCGCGCGCGGCAATATGCGGGCGGGGTCGGCGACCTCCTCGGCCATGTTCACCATGTCCTCGAAACCGATGAAGGCGAAGAAGGCCAGAACCGTGGCCAGCCCCAGCCCCGCCAGCGGCAAGGGGCCCGGCCGGATCCAGTCCTCCACCGGCGCGGCCAGGAGCCCGGCACAGACCACCAGCCCCAGCCCGATCAGTTCCACCACCGTCAGCACCGCGGCCAGGACAAGGCTTTCCAGAACCCCCAGCACCGCCACCAGCACCAGCCCGCCCCCCAGCGCCAGCATCAGCGGCGCGAAAGGCAGGCCAAGCACCGCCACCAGATAGCCCGTGCCGCCGCGCAGCACCGCCGCGGCCGAAATCGTGCCCGCCAGCACGATAGCCAGTCCCACCGCCACCGCCAGCCCGTGCAGCCCCAGCGCCTGCTCGACACAGGACGCCTCGCCCGCGGCCTCGGGGATGCGCGCCGAGAGTTCCGCATGGGACAGCGCCGCAGGCGCCGCGACCAGCGCCGCCAGCAGGAAGGCCAGCGGCGTCCACACCCCCACCACACCCGCAATCGCGCCGACAAGCACATAAATGCCCGCCCCCACGATCACCCCCACCCCGTAAGCCGTCAGAAGGCCAGGCTCGATGCGCCGCTTGAGGGTTTGGGTCATCCGATGCCCCCAAGGACTCGAGGGCGCTGCGGATCGCCGCGACGATATCGGCCAGCGATTTCACCCGCTTGAACTGCCGGTCCGCCCGGTCCACCGCTGCTCCGGCCTTGCCTGCGGCCTCGGAGGATGTCTCGATGAACCTGCCCAGCGCCAGCCCCGTGCTGCCAAGGCTTTCGGCAAATCGGTCCTCAAGCACCTCGCGGAACGCGTCGGTCGAGGCTTCGGCAATCGCGGCGCGAAATTCTTTCACCTCGCGCAGCATGTCGCGAAAGACATTCAACCCGTCCTGATCCAGCGCCACCAGATCGTCCGAGGGCGAGGATTCCATCCGCGCGATCACGTCGTCGAACAGCGCGACCACCGCGTCCTGATCGACATGGTCCAGCGACAACTCCGCCAAGGGGGCCAGCGCGGTATGGGACGGCCCGAAATGCTTGCGTGTCACGCTGCGCATGAGGGAAAGCGCATCATCG
>NZ_DSDD01000354.1:0-8199 GCF_011048875.1 Rhodovulum sp. | reverse complement strand
GCGGCGCGCGGGCGGTTCCAGTCGATATAGGCGAATTCGGTCACCCAGATCGGCCGGCGATATTCGCGATGCACCTGGATCAGCCAGCGGCGGAACGCCTCGACATCGCCATCGGTCGTGTAATAGTGGACCGCCATGAAATCGACCCGCATGCCGCGCCGCTCGATTTCGGACATGAAGCGGCGCTGCCAGGAATTCGGCCCCAGCGTCTGGTCGCGCGTGGTCGCCGGGCTGCCAAGCCTCAGCCCGCGCGCCTGCAGCCTGGGCCAGAGCGCGATGGCCTCGGCCACCGTCATTCCCGCCTGGTGATCGCCGCCATAGCCGTCGGGCTCGTTGAAGCCCAGAAGCGTGGTGACCCGCCGATCCGACTTGATCGGCTTGTTCACGTCCTTGGCCCCATGGATCATCGGCACGAAGTCCACATCGCGCCGCTGCTTCTGGCGCGACCAGATCTGGTCGGTCCGCCAGTTGTAATACCAGCCAAGCCCCGGCGCATCCTCGATCCAGCGGATCATCGTGTAGCTCGGGTTTTCCCAGGCGCCAACGCCCGCCTTCTGAGCCATGACCGGAGTCGACAGCATGAGTAGCCCCACCAGAATGGGGATGAGTTTCCTGACCATCATATACCTCGCACACCTGGAACGAGGCTAGGCAGGTCTTTGGGTAGGAATTTGGCCAGAATCGTGAATAAAGGTGAAACGGGTCCGGCACGCCTCGGGCACGCCCCTGGGGTGCAGGGATCAGCCCAGCGTCACGTCCAGCACCATCATCAGGATCAGCCCGATCGTCAGCCCAAGGGTCGCCCGGTTCTGGCGGCCATGGCGATGGGTTTCGGGAATGATCTCGTGGCTGATGATGTAGATCATCGCCCCCGCCGCGAAGGCCAGCCCCCAGGGCAGCAGATGGCTCGAGACCGCGACCGCCGCGGCGCCGACAGCACCGCCCAGCGGCTCCACGAGGCCCGTGGCCAGCGCGATCAGGAAGGCCGTTCCGCGCCGGTAGCCATGGGCGCGCAGCGCCAGCGCGACCGCCAGCCCCTCGGGCGCGTTCTGCAACCCGATGCCGATTGCCAGCGGCATTCCTTTGGCCAGATCGCCCGCACCGAAGGCCACGCCCACGGCCATGCCTTCGGGGATGTTGTGGATCGTGATGGCGAAGACGAACAGCCAGATCCGGGCCAGCGCCGCGGCCTCGGCGCCCTCGCGGCCGGCGAAGAAATGTTCATGCGGCACCAAGTCGTTCAGGGCCGCCACGGCCAGCGCACCCAGCGCGATGCCGCCCCCCGCAATCAGCGCCGCGATGGGGACGCTGCCATAAAGCGTCTCGGCCGCCTCGATCCCCGGCAGGATCAGCGAGAAGAACGAGGCCGACAGCATGACGCCCGCGGCAAAGCCCAGCATCGTGTCGTTGGCCCGGCGCGTGACGGTGCGGCCGAACAGGACCGGCGAGGCCCCCACCCCGGTCATCAGACCTGCAGCCAGCGCGGCCAGAAAGGCAATCAGCACATCGCTCATGGACCCAGCTAGGCCAAAGCATGCCGCGCCCGCAAGCGCCAAGAGCGTTGCGGGCCGCCGGTCCGATTGGTAAATCGCCTTGACCAATCTCAGGGAGACGCGCGATGCCCGTCATCACCACCATCGAGGACCTGCGCCGCATCTATGCCCGCCGCGCGCCGCGGATGTTCTACGATTACTGCGAATCCGGAAGCTGGACCGAGCAGACATTCCGCGACAACGTGTCGGACTTTGCCTGGATCCGGCTGCGCCAGCGCGTCGCGGTGGACATGGAGGGGCGCTCGACCGCCTCGACCATGATCGGGCAGGACGTGGCGATGCCGGTGGCGCTGGCCCCGGTCGGGCTGACGGGGATGCAATCGGCCGATGGCGAGATCAAGGCGGCGCGCGCGGCCGAGAGGTTCGGCGTGCCCTTCACGCTGTCGACCATGTCGATCTGTTCGATCGAGGACGTGGCGGCCCACACCACGAAACCCTTCTGGTTCCAGCTTTACGTGATGCGCGACGAGGATTTCGTGGCGCGCATCCTGCAACGCGCCCAGGATGCGCGCTGTTCGGCGCTGGTGCTGACGCTGGATCTGCAAATCCTCGGCCAGCGGCACAAGGACCTGAAGAACGGGCTGTCCGCCCCGCCCAAGCCGACGCTGCGAACAATGGCGAACCTTGCCACCAAATGGGGCTGGGGGCTGGAGATGCTGGGCACCAAGCGGCGGTTCTTCGGCAATATCGTGGGCCATGCCAGGGGCGTGAGCGATGCCTCGTCGCTGACCGACTGGACGGCCGAGCAGTTCGACCCCTCGCTCGACTGGGACAAGGTGCGCAAGCTCAAGGAGCAATGGGGCGGCAAGCTGATCCTCAAGGGCATCCTCGACGAGGAGGACGCGCGCAGGGCCGCCGATGTGGGTGCCGATGCGATCGTCGTGTCGAACCATGGCGGGCGACAGCTGGACGGGGCGCTGTCCTCGATCCGCGCACTGCCGGGGATCGTGCGCGCGGTGGGCGATCAGGTCGAGGTGCATTTCGATGGCGGCATCCGCTCGGGCCAGGATGTGCTCAAGGCGCTCGCGCTGGGGGCGAAGGGCACCTATATCGGCCGGGCCTTCGTCTATGGCTTGGGCGCGATGGGCGAGGCGGGCGTCACCCGCGCGCTGGAGGTGATCCACAAGGAACTGGACACCACCATGGCGCTGTGCGGGCGCAAGTCGGTCGCGGCGCTGGACCGCGACATCCTGCTGGTGCCCGAGGATTTCGAGGGCAGATGGGCCTGATCGCCCGGTTTTGCCCTTCCCAATCGGCGCGGTCTCGGCTATGGGCACGGCTTCAACCGGGCATACACCCTTGGAGGATGCCCAGAACCGCAGGAGAATGACCAATGGCTGGTGAGATTCCGGATCTCTTCGCCACGGAACGGACGGGGACAGGCAAGGGGGCCGCCCGTCGGGCTCGTCGTGAGCAACTCGTTCCGGGCATCGTCTATGGCGGCGGCACCGATCCGCTGCCGATCAATCTGAAATACAACGAGTTGCTCAAGCGCCTGAAGGCCGGCCGCTTCCTGTCGACGCTGTTCAACCTCAAGGTCGACGGCCACGACGACGTGCGGGTGATCTGCCGCGGCGTTCAGCGCGACGTGGTCAAGGACCTGCCGATCCATGTCGACCTGATGCGCCTGCGCCGCACCTCGCGGATCAACCTCTACATCCCGGTCGAATTCGTGGGCCACGAGAAATCCCCGGGCCTGAAACGCGGCGGCGTGCTGACCGTGGTGCGTCCCGAGGTGGAACTGATGGTGACCGCAGGCGAGATCCCCGAGAAGCTGGTTGTGGACCTGTCGGGTCTGAACGTGGGCGATATCGTCCACATTTCGGACGTGGCCCTGCCCGAGGGCACGCGCCCCACGATCACCGACCGCGATTTCGTGATCGCGAACATCTCGGCACCGTCCGGCCTGCGCTCGGCCGATGGCGAAGCCGAGGAGGGCGAGGGCGAGGAAGGCTGACACCTTCCCCCGTTATGGATCGGAGCGGGGCCCTGCGGGGCCCCGTTTCCGTTTCGACCGGACGGGCGCCTGGAACCCTTGCGGCGTGTCAGGCGTGATCGTGCCCAGCAGGCCCGGCAGGCTGGTGCAGAACCGGTGCATCCGCAGCGCGGACTCGCTGCCCGCCTCCGTGCGCACGCCATCGGGCCACCAGGTATCCAGAAGATCGCTCTGGCTGGCCGCGGCGATCACCGGGCGCAACTGCCGGGACTCGAACTCCTCGACCCAACCGGCCTGCAACCACAATTGCTGACGCGCCCGTGACCAGGTGCCCGGCCCGTCCAACGCGTCAAGCACGCGCCAATGTTGCGCGATCATGTCCCGCGCCCAGGCGACACAGAGGATCCCGGCCTCGAGCCTTGCGGTATCGGACAGGTCGGCGCCGTCCGCCGGGGCGGCAAGGGGCGCAAGTTCGGCCAGCGTCGCATCGGGGTCGAAGGGGGCTGCGCCTGCCATCGCGGGCGTGCCCAGCATCAGGGCCGCAAGAGCGAGGGCCGAAAACCCGTCCCTGCCCCGCCGCAAAGCCCGGGAAAGCCGGAAAAGGAAATGCCACATGCGCGTCGCCTCGCTTTTCCACGAGACTCGGGGCGGCGGGGTTTCCAATTCCTTGTCCCGGCGCACGCGCGCAACGCGGCAACGGCTCCACTGCCCGTTTCACAGGCGTTTGCCGCCGAAATGCGCAGAAAAGACGCGGCAGACGTCAGGACAGATGCTGCACCGACTCGAAGATCTCCAGCTCTGGCGGCTCGATATAGAGGTCGGACGGCCCCTTGGCCCCCTTGTGCGCGGCCCGGAACGCCTCGGATTTCGTCCAGGCGGAAAACGCGGCCTCGCTGTCCCAGAAGGTATGTGAGGCATAAAGGCGATAGCCGTCCTTTGCGGGCCCCTTCAGCAGATGGAAGGCGACGAAGCCCGGCACGGATTTCAGATGGCTGTCGCGGCTCTTCCAGACCGTCTCGAACGCCTCTTCGCTGCCCGGTTTCACCTTGAAGCGGTTCATCGTCAGATACATCGCGCGTGCCTCCCGGTCTTGCCGCTCTGGAATCCGCGGCCAGTTCACGGCATCAAGGGCAAAAGTTCAAGCAGGGAGAGCGCTCATGCGCCTGTTCGTGGGGCTCGGCAATCCGGGCGCGAAATATGCGGCCAACCGGCACAATATCGGCTTCATGGCCGTGGACCGGATCGCCGCCGATCACGGGTTCGCACCCTGGCGGGCCAAGTTCCTGGGCCAGATGGCCGAGGGGCGGCTGGGGAACGAGAAGGTCGTGCTGCTGAAACCCGAGACCTACATGAACCGCTCGGGCGATTCGGTGCAGGCGGCGGCGCAGTTCTACAAGCTGACCCCGGCCGATCTGACCGTGTTCCATGACGAGCTGGACCTTGCGCCCGGCAAATGCCGGCTCAAGCAGGGCGGCGGGCATGCAGGGCATAACGGGCTGCGCTCGATCCAGGCCCATATCGGGCCGGATTTCGAGAGGGTCCGGCTGGGCATCGGGCATCCGGGCCACAAGGACCGGGTTTCGGCCTATGTTCTCAGCGATTTCGCCAAGGCCGACCAGGACTGGCTGGATGACCTGATGCGCGGGATTTCCGAAGGCGCGGTGGTGCTGGCCGAGGGGGACGGCGCGCGGTTCCTGAATGCCGTCGCGCTGCGCACCGCCCCGCCGCGCAATGCAGGGCGCGAGACCGAACAACAGCCCGCGCCGATCAGCGCCGCAGAGCCCGCGCCTGAAGACGGCCGCTCGGCGTTGCAGAAACTGGTGGACCGCTTCAGGTAGGAGAAGGACGATGGCGAACCAAAGGGCCGCTTCGATCAACGTTCTGGGCGGGCCGCTGGCCCCCTGTTCATCGACGCCGCTGACCGGGTTCTATCGCAACGGCTGCTGCGACACCGGCCCCGAGGACCGCGGCAGCCACACCGTCTGCGCGGTGATGACCGCCGAATTCCTGGCCTATTCCAAATATGTGGGCAACGACCTGTCGACACCGCGCCCGGAATGGGGGTTTCCGGGGCTGAAACCGGGCGACCGCTGGTGCCTGTGCGCGGGCCGTTTTCTTCAGGCCCATGACGAGGGCTGCGCGCCGCGGGTCGATCTGGCGGCCACGCATGAGGCGGCGCTGGAGATCGTGCCGCTGGACGTTCTGGAACGCCACGCCCTGCCCTGATCCCGCGCCTTCAGTGCCCGCCCATGTCGAAGCCCAGATGGCGGGCGACGGTAAAGATGTCCTTGTCGCCGCGGCCGCACATGTTCATGCAGATGATGTGATCGGCGGGCAGGTCCGGGGCGATCTTGGCGACATGGGCCAGCGCGTGGCTGGGTTCCAGCGCGGGGATGATGCCTTCGGTCTCGCAGCACAGCTGGAAGGCCGTCAACGCCTCGGCATCGGTGATCGCGACATATTCGGCGCGGCCCGTCTCGTGCAGCCAGGCATGTTCCGGCCCGATGCCGGGATAGTCGAGCCCGGCGGATATCGAATGGCCTTCGAGGATCTGGCCGTCCTCGTCCTGCAACAGATAGGTGCGGTTGCCATGCAGCACGCCCGGCCGCCCGCCGGTCAGGCTGGCGCAATGCTCCATGCGGTCGTCGACGCCATGCCCGCCCGCCTCGACCCCGATGATTCGCACCGAGCGGTCATCGAGGAAGGGATGAAACAGCCCCATCGCGTTCGACCCGCCACCGATCGCGGCGACCAGGGTGTCTGGCAAGCGGCCCTCGGCCTCGAACATCTGGGCCCTGGCTTCCTTGCCGATGATCGACTGGAAGTCGCGCACCATCGCCGGATAGGGATGCGGCCCCGCGACCGTGCCGATGCAGTAGAAGGTGTCGCGCACATTGGTCACCCAGTCGCGCAGCGCGTCGTTCATCGCGTCCTTGAGCGTGCCCCGGCCGGAGGTGACGGGAACCACTTCCGCGCCCAGAAGGCGCATGCGGAAGACGTTGGGCGCCTGGCGCTGCACATCGGTTGCGCCCATGTAGACCACGCATTTCAGCCCGAACTTGGCGCAAACCGTCGCCGTGGCGACGCCATGCTGGCCCGCGCCGGTCTCGGCGATGATGCGGGTCTTGCCCATGCGGCGGGCAAGGATGATCTGGCCCAGCACGTTGTTGATCTTGTGCGCGCCGGTATGGTTCAGCTCGTCGCGCTTCATGTAGACCTTGGCGCCGCCCAGCCGGTCGGTCAGCCGTTCCGCGAAGTAAAGCGGGCTGGGCCGGCCGACATAATGCTTCCACAGGAACTCCATCTCGTCCCAGAAGCTCTGGTCGGTCCTGGCGTGCTCGTACTGCGCCTGAAGCTCGAGGATCAGCGGCATCAGCGTCTCAGACACGAAGCGCCCGCCGAAGATGCCGAACCGGCCCCGTTCGTCCGGGCCGGTCATGAAGGAATTGATCAGATCGTCGGCCATCTCGCGCGCTCCTCCTCGGTCGAGCCCTGTCTATCGCGTGTCCCCGACGCGGTAAAGCCAGCCCCTTGCCGGTCGCGCGGGGGCCGGACCGTCACCGTTCGGTGCAGAAGATGCGGGTGAAGGCCCCGATACAGGTGGCGCTATCGGTGTCACCCAGCCGGACCTCGGCACGCGAGAACAGCACCTTGTCCTCATAGTCCAGCGCGATCAGCGAGCGGATCAGTTGCGCGCATTGCACCCGGCCCAGCTTGCAAGTGGCCAGCAGGATCGCCTCGACCGGATCGGCCGCCGCCTCTGGATCGGCGGCGTCGATCCGCGCCAGAAGCCGGGCTTCGAGCGCGGCCTTGAAATCGGCCTCTGTCGGCTTGGTGAAGGCCATGACCAGCGCGCCAAGCACCAGCACCGCAATCAGTCCGGCAAGCCCCTTCATTGCGTTTCCTCCCCGCGCGCGGCCGCGATGAACCGCGCTATCATAGCCGCATTCTTGACCCCCGGCGCGGATTCCACGCCGGAGGACACATCCACCTGCCGCGCCCCGGTCAGCCGGATCGCCTCGGCCGCATTGTCGGGCGTCAGTCCGCCCGCCAGCATCCAGGGCACCGGCCAGCGCCGCCCCGCGATCAGCCGCCAGTCGAAGGACAGCCCGTTACCGCCGGGCAGCGCGGCGTCCCTGGGCGGCTTGGCATCCACCAGAAGCTGGTCAGCCACCCGGGCGTATTCGGTGAGACCGGGCAGATCGCCCTCGTCTGCCACGCCCACCGCCTTCATCACCGGCAGGCCGAATCGCACGCGGATCTCGGCCACGCGGTCGGGGCTTTCATGGCCGTGCAGTTGCAGCATGTCGATCGGCACCCGGTCGAGGATCGCCGCCAGCGTTGCGTCCTCGGCATCGACCGTAAGCGCCACCTTGGCGATCCCGGGCGGCACCTCGCAGGCAAGGGCGCGGGCGGCCTCCGTCCCGAGATTGCGGGGCGATTTCGAGAAGAAGACGAAGCCCAGATAGGACGCATGCGCAGCAACTGCGGCCGTCACGGCCGCTGGCTGCGTCACACCACAGATCTTGACCCTGACATCGGACGCCATGGCGTCGTCTAGCCGGTCTTGCCGTCCGTCTCAAGCAACGCGAGGATCTCGTCGCGGCCTTCGGTCCTGTGCTTGTCGGCCTTGACCTTGTCGAGTTCGCGCTTGAGCTTGGCCGCCTCGCGGCGCTGACGGCTGGCCTGCGCGCGGTACTTGCTCTCGCG